>NZ_JAIUKB010000162.1:0-13487 GCF_020176785.1 Saccharopolyspora sp. 6V
CCCCGGGGGTTGCCACCCCCCCCCGGGGGGGGGCCCCCGGGGGGCCCCCCCCCCCCCCCCCCCCCCCCCCCCGCCCCCCCCCGCCGCGGGGGCCCCCCCCCCCCCCCCCCCCCCCCCCCCCGCGACCGGGGGCCGCAGCAGCACTCCGGGCCGCGCGATGCCGCCGGGCTGCGCTCGGTGCTGCGCGACCTGCACGGCGCCGGCTACGGCCGCTACAAGACGCTGACCGGGGACTGGTCGTTCGACGGGTTCGACCTGGAAGTGCAGCGCGTCCAACCCGACCCCTACGCCCCGGCCAGCCGCTGCGAGGTGCGGGTGCATCCCGGGACCGCGGGCCTGCCCGAGCAGCTGCGCTCCACCCCGGTGCGGGCGCGGGCGGTCGCGGGATTCCTGGTGCGCGCCGCCGAGCACCGGTTGCGCGACAGCGGGCTGCGCGTCGACGCCGGCCGCCAGCAGGTCCTCGACCGCAGCTCCTGCCAGCTGCTGCCCGGCGGCGGGGTGCGGCTGCGGCTGGGCATCGACCTGCCGGGGCGCGGGCGCAGCATCGACGGCCGCGCCGCCGAACGCGCCCTGTGCGACCGGGTGCCGGACGTGGTGGAGGCGGCGTTGCGCTACGCCACCGCCGAGCAGGATCGGCTGCGGGAGTTCGTGGAGTCGGTGGAGGACACCGACGCGCTGCGCGAGGAGCTCGCCGCCCGCGACCTGGTGGCGTTCGTCGCCGACGGCGCGGTGCTGCCGCGGCGCAGCGGTGTCGACGAACGCCCCCTGCCCGGCGCGGTGCCGTTCCGCTCACCGGAGTCGATGCGGGTGTCGGTGACCCTGCCCAACCGGGGTGAGGTGACCGGCATGGGCATCGGGGAGGGCATCACCCTCGTCGTCGGCGGCGGGTTCCACGGCAAGTCCACGCTGCTGCGCGCCCTGGAGAACGGCGTGTACGACCACGTGCCCGGCGACGGGCGCGAACTGGTCGTCAGCCGCGAGGACACGGTGAAGGTCCGCGCCGAGGACGGGCGCCGGGTGCACCGGGTGGACGTGAGCCCGTTCGTGAGCCACCTGCCGACCGGTGCCGACACCGCGGACTTCTCCACCGACAACGCCTCCGGTTCGACCTCGCAGGCCGCGGCGATCGTGGAGTCGGTGGAGGCCGGGGCGGGGGTGCTGCTGGTGGACGAGGACACCGCGGCCACGAACCTGATGATCCGGGACGCGCGGATGCAGGCGCTGGTGGCCAAGGAGTCCGAGCCGCTGACGCCGTTCCTGGACCTGATCCGGCCGCTGTCGCGGTCCCGCGGGGTTTCCACGGTGCTGGTGATGGGCGGGTCGGGCGACTACATGGACGTCGCCGACCGGGTGCTGATGATGGACTCCTACCAGGCGCGGGAGGTCACCGACCGGGCCAGGGCGCTGGCGGCGACCCCGACCGGGCGCAGCCGGGAGGCCGAGGAGTTCCCGCCGGTGCGCGCCCGCATCCCCGCACCGTCCTCGATCGAGGGGCAGCGGCCGAAGGTGCGGGCCCGCGGCACCGATGCGCTGACGCTGGGGGAGTCGACGGTGGAGTTGCGGGCCGTCGAGCAGCTGGTGGATCCCAGCCAGGTCACCGGCATCGGGTTGGCGCTGGTGACGTGCGTGCGGTCGGGCCTGCTGGACGGGACGCGCACGGTGGCCGAGGTCCTCGACGGGTTCGGGCAGCGGGTCGCCGAGCGCGGCGTGGCCGGGGTGGACGAGCGGTACGCAGGTGATTTCGCGGTGCCGCGCCGGTTCGAGCTGGCCGCGGCGCTCAACCGGTTGCGGACGTTGCGGGTGGCGGCGTTCCGGGACTGATCGGTGGGAACCGGGTTTCCCGCCGGGCCCGCGGCGGGCACACGGTGGTGGCAGGGTCGCCTCGGGAACGGAGGTTCGACGATGCCGGGGCTCGGTGGGGCAGGGCGCTTCCGGGACCGCGAGCACGCGGGTGAGGTGCTCGCCGAGCAGCTCGCGCAGCAGCGATGGGTGCGGCCGGTGGTGCTGGGCCTGGCCCGTGGCGGGGTGCCGGTGGCGGCGCGGGTCGCCGAGCGGTTGGGGGCGCCGCTGCGGGTGGCGGTGGCCCGCAAGATCGGTGCTCCCGGGCAGCCGGAGCTGGCGTTGGGCGCGGTGACCGCGCACGGCCCGCCGAGCTACGACGAGCGGTTGCTGCGGTCGTTCCGGGTGGCGGAGTCGGCGTTGGCCGAGGCGTGCGAGCGGGAGCGGGCCGCCGCGCGGGCCCGCGAGGAGCGTTTCGGCGGGGGCCGGGCACCGCAGGTCGGCGGGCGGGACGTGCTGCTGGTCGACGACGGGTTGGCGACGGGGGCGACGGCGCGGGCCGCGGTGCGGATGGTGCGGGAGTCCGCGCCGCGGTCGGTGGTGCTGGCGGTGCCGGTGGGTGCTCCGGACGCTGTGGAGGCGTTGCGGGCGGAGGCCGACGAGGTGGTGTGCGTGCTGCGGCCGGTGGATTTCAGCGCGGTGGGGCAGTGGTACGGGAGCTTCGCGGCGACCACCGACGAGCAGGTGGCGCGGCTGCTGGGGTCGTCTTCCTGACCGGTCACCTGTGGTGACGGCGCCGCGGTGGCCGGTGGTCCGCGTCCGTCCCACATCCCAAGAGCATGCGTTGCGGAATGCGCAACCCAGGCGTGGGGTTGTGCGGGAAACGGGTTGTTTCCGAGAACTTTCGCCCCGAAGGTGTGGTCTCCACCGGTTCCGTGGGGTTGGCTGAGCTGTTATGACCCTTCCCGCGCACTCCGATCACCCAGCGGCGCCGACGCAGCGGCGCGCCGCCGGCAGGCGGCCCGGGGTCGACGACGGCGGCTACACCGCGGAGGTCGCCCTCCAGGTCGGCGAAGCCGCCCGGGTCCTCGGGGAACGGCTCGGCGACCCGGCCATGCCGCACTCGGTCGCCGACCTCGAACTCGCCACCCGCGGTTTCGCCGCCACCGCCGAAGGCATGGCCGCCGGCGTCGCGGGCGTCACCGAATGGCTGCGCGCCACCGGGCACGCCGGGGCCCTGTCCGGGCACGCCAGCGTCGTGGCCGAACGCCTCGTGCACGTCAGCCGCGAACTGACCCGGCTCGCGGACGCGGTGGACGCCGCCGAACGTTCCGCCTGACCGCGCGGCGCCGGTCAGCCCTCGGGTTCGTCGCCCGGTGCCGGGGGCTCGGGCCGCAGCGCGGCCGGGTCGTCGTCGGCGGGCGGTTCGGCGTCGAGCTCCTCCTGGGCGCGGGTGGGGTGGTTGCCCTGCAGGAGTCCGCGCACGTCCTGCTCCAGCGCGTCGTCCTGCGCGGGTCCGTGCTTGTCGCTGCCGCGTTGCATCGGCGCTCACCTTCCTTCATCGGGGGTCCCTCGCCTACCCGTCGTCCGGGTGGTCGAATCCCGCCGCCCGGGAGGCGTATCCCACGATCACCGAAGTTAGGCACGCTAACGAACTAGTGTGGGGTGACGTGACCGCACACGACGTCCAGGAGACCGGCACCGACCGAGCACTGCCGCGCAGCTTCGTGCTGACCATCGCCGCAGGCACCGTGCTGCAAGCGCTCAACGCCTCCACCATGGCCGTCGCCCTCGTCGACATCCGGCAGCAGTTCCACGCCGGCGCGGCCGCGTCCTGGCTGATCTCCGGGCTGTACCTGGCCACCGCCATCGGCTCGCCCACCGCGGGGCGCCTGGCCGACCGCATCGGCGCCCGCCGGGTGTTCACCACCTCCCTCGTGCTCACCGTGCTCAGCTCCCTGCTCGCCCCGCTCGCACCCGACCTCGGCTGGCTGATCGCGCTGCGCATCCTGCTGGGCCTGGGCACCTGTGCGGCGTTCCCCGCTGGAGTCGCGATGCTGCGCGCCGAAGCCGACCGCCGCGGCACCGCCCTGCCCGCGGGGGCGCTGAGCGCCCTGGCCATCGGCGGACAGGTCATGATCGCCTTCGGCCCCGTCGTCGGCGGACTGCTGGTGTCCTGGCAGGGCTGGCAATCGATCTTCCTGATCAACGTGCCCCTCGGCCTCGCCGTCGGCCTCGCAGCCTGGCGCCACCTGCCCGCCGACCCGCCCCGGCCACCCACCAGCACCACCGCCGTGCTGAGCGGCCTCGACCTGCCCGGCGCCGCCCTGTTCACCGGCTGCATCGCCGTGCTCATGCTGTTCCTGCTGTCGCTGGCCGAACAACCCCGCTGGTGGCTGCTCGGACTGCTGGCCGTGCTCGTCGCCGCGTTCACCACCTGGGAACTGCGGGTGCCCGACCCGTTCGCCGACGTGCGGATGCTCGCCCGCAACCGGCCGCTGACCGGCACCTACCTGCGCACCGCGCTGACCTACGTCGCCTTCTACACCGTCTTCTACGGCTACCCGATGTGGCTGCAGAACGCCCGCGGCCTCAGCCCCGACCAGGCAGGGCTGGTCGTGCTGCCCATCGCGCTGCTGGCGATGGCCTCGGTGGCCGTGGCCGGGCGCGTCATCCGCCGCCGCGGGCACCGGCCCGTGCTGCTGGTCGGGTCGGTGGCGCTGCTGGCCGGCGGGTTCGGGCTGACCTTCCTGCACTCCGCCAGCGACCTGGTGCCGCTGCTCGGCGTCGCCGCCCTGCTCGGCCTGCCCAACGGGTTCAACAACATCGGCAACCAAGCCGCCCTCTACCAACAGGCCGACGCCGCCGACGCCGGCATGGCCTCCGGGCTCTACCGCACCTCCCAGTACGTCGGCGCCAACATCGCCGCCGCCGTCATCGAACTCGGCTTCGCCGGACCGGCCGCTGACGCCGGACTGCACCGGCTCGGTACCGTCGTAGCCGTGATCAGCGCCGTGCTGCTGGCAGGAGCGCTGCGGGAACGGCTCGCCACCGGGCGCCGCGCGGGCGGTGCGTTCCCGACCCAGAAGAGTTGATCACTATGGTGGCGTGGTGCGGGCACGACCGGTGCCCGCCGCGGCAGGAGGTGCACCAGTGGATCGGGGCAGTGCAGGCGATGCGTCGGCCGCATTCGATTCGCTGCTCAACAGCCTCGTCGAAGGCGGCGGCGAGCAGCGCCGCACCGAACACGGCCCCGGCGGCCTCGGCCTGGCCAACCTCCTCGACCCCGAAGCCCACGACGTGGTCTCCAAAGCCATCCACGCCACCGTCGACTGGGGCAGCCGCGAACTCGACAGCACCCACCTGCTGTGGGCGGTCACCCAGGTCGACTCCACCGCCCGCATGCTCGCCGACTCCGGTGTCCGCGTCACCGACCTCGCCACCGGCGTGCGCACCGTCGCTGGCACCGTCGACGCCGTCGCCGGCGGACCGCGCCGCGCCCCCGTGCTGTCGTCCTCCGCGCGCCGCGCCCTGCTCGGCGCCCACCAGCAGGCCCTCGGCGAAGGAGCCGAAGTCGTCGGCGCCCGCCACGTGCTGCTGGGCCTGGCCCACGACCCCGAATCCGTCGCGGGGCGCGCCCTGGCCCGCGCCATGGAAGGCGGCGAACGACCCCGCGGCACCCGCAGCGGCCCCGGCTCGCTGAGCGCCACCCCGCGCCTGGACGAGTTCGGCCTCGACATGACCGAACTCGCCCGCAACGGCGCCTTCGACCCCGTCATCGGCCGCGACGAGGAGATCGACCAGGCCATCGAAGTCCTCGGCCGCCGCGCCAAGAACAACCCGGTGTTCATCGGCGACCCCGGCGTCGGCAAGACCGCCCTGGTCGAAGGCCTCGCCCAGCGCATCGTCGACCACGACGTGCCCTGGCCCCTGGCCGGCAAGCGCCTCGTGTCCCTGGACCTGGCGGGCATGGTCGCCGGCGCGAAGTTCCGCGGCGAATTCGAACAGCGCTTCCGCGACGTGCTCACCGAACTGCGCACCCACCGCGACGACGTCGTCGTGTTCATCGACGAGATGCACAGCATCGTCGGCGCGGGCGCGGGGGAGGGCTCCATGGACGCGGGCACCATGCTCAAACCCGCCCTCGCCCGCGGCGAACTGCACCTGATCGGCGCCACCACCGTCGAGGAGTACCGCAAGCACGTCGAGAAGGACCCGGCGCTGGAACGCCGCTTCCAACCCGTCCTGGTACCCGAACCGTCCGTCGAGGACACCATCCGCGTCCTCCACGGCGTCGCCGAGAAGTACCGCCGCCACCACCACGTCCGCATCGCCCCCGACGCCCTCGACGCCGCCGCCCGCCTCGCCGACCGCTACCTCACCGACCGGTTCCTGCCGGACAAGGCCTTCGACCTGCTCGACCAAGCCTGCTCCCGGGTGCGGATGCGCCGCGGCGGCACCTCCTGGGCCGCCGAACCGCTGGTCGAAGCCACCGACGTCGCCGACGTCGTCGCCCGCCGCACCGGCATCCCCGTCGCCGAAGTCTCCGACCAGGACCGGCGCCGCCTGCTCGACCTCGAACAGCGCCTCACCGAACGCGTCGTCGGCCAGCCCGTCGCGGTGCGCTCCGTGGCCGAAGCCGTTCGCCGCGCCCACGCCGGGCTCGCCGACCCCGACCGGCCCATCGGCAGCTTCCTGTTCCTCGGCCCCACCGGTGTCGGCAAGACCGAACTCGCCCGCGCCCTCTCCCGCGCCCTGTTCGGCGACGCCGACCGCATGGCCCGCTTCGACATGGGCGAGTTCCAGGACAAGCACACCGTCTCCCGCCTCATCGGCGCCCCACCCGGCTACGTCGGCTACGAGGAAGCCGGGCAGCTCACCGAACGCATCCGCCGCCAGCCCTACTCGGTCGTGCTGCTCGACGAAGTCGAAAAAGCCCACCCCGACGTGTTCAACACGCTGCTGCAGGTCCTCGACGCCGGACGCCTCACCGACTCCCAAGGCCGCGCCGTCGACTTCCGCAACACCGTGATCATCATGACCTCCAACATCGGCGCCGACCGCATCCTCGACTCCACCGCACCCGCCGACGAACTCGCCGACGCGCTCCTCGACGACCTGCGCGGGTTCTTCCGCCCCGAATTCCTCAACCGCATCGACGAGGTCACCGTCTTCCAAGCCCTCGGCGACCGCGAACTCGCCGAGATCACCTCCCTGCTGCTGGAACGCACCGCCGCGCAGCTGCGCGAACAAGGCATCCGCATGGAGGTCTCCGCCGCCGCCATGGCCTGGCTGGCCGAACGCGGCGCAGGCGGCGAATTCGGCGCCCGCCCGCTGCGGCGCACCATCCAGCGCCACCTCGACACCCGGCTCGCGTCCCTGCTGCTGGAAGGGTCCCTCACCGACGGGGGAGACGTGCTCGTCGACGTCCTCGGCGGCGAACTGTCCCTGCACGTCTCCGCCGCCCGTCCCGGACCCGCAGGCGGCCGCCACGCCGCACCCGCCCACCGCCGCACCAGCGCCCCCGCCTGACCTGATCGTTTGGCGCGCACCCCGCCCGGGTAGCCCCGCGGAGACCGGTGATCCTCCACCACCCGGGAGGCAGCGATGCCGCAGACGCTGGCGCACAAGCTCATCACCGCCCACCTCGCCGACGGCGAACCCACCCCGGGAACCGAGATCGGCCTGCGCGTCGACCAGACCCTCACCCAGGACGCCACCGGCACCCTCGTCATGCAGGAACTCGAAGCGTTCGGGCTGCGCCGCGCCCGCACCGAGCTCAGCGCCCAGTACGTCGACCACAACCTCCTGCAAACCGACGAGAAGAACGCCGAAGACCACGCCTACCTGCGCACCGCCGCCGCCCACTACGGGCTCTGGTACTCCCCACCCGGCAACGGCGTCTCCCACCCCACCCACATGCAGCGCTTCGGCGCCCCCGGCAAAACCCTCGCCGGCTCCGACTCCCACACCTGCGCCGCCGGATCCCTGGGCATGCTCGCCATCGGCGTCGGCGGCCTCGAAGTCGCCCTCGCCATCACCGGCGCACCACTGCGCCTCCGGATGCCGTACGTGTGGGGAGTGCACCTGGACGGGCGGCTACCGCCGTGGGTGTCGGCCAAGGACGTCGTGCTCGAAATACTGCGCCGCCACGGCGTCGCCGGCGGCGCCGGGCGCATCATCGAATACCACGGGCCCGGCCTCGCCGAACTCACCGCCATGGACCGGCACGTCATCGCCAACATGGGCGCCGAACTCGGCGCCACCACCACCGTGTTCCCCGCCGACGACGCCGTCCACGACTTCCTGCGCGCCGAAGACCGCGAAGCCGACTTCACCCCGCTGGCCGCCGACCCCGGCGCCGACTACGACCTCACCGAACACATCGACCTGTCCACCCTCGAACCGCTGATCGCCCGGCCCCGCTCACCCGGCAACGTCGTGCCCGTCCGCGAAGCCGCCGGAACCGACATCGGCCAAGTCGTCATCGGCTCCTCCGCCAACCCCGGCCTGCGCGACTTCGCCATCGCCGCCGACATGGTCCGCGGCCGCCGCACCGCCCCGCAGGTCAGCTTCGACATCAACCCCACCTCCCGGCAGATCCTCACCGACCTCGCCGCCACCGGAGACCTCGCCGCACTCGTCACCGCAGGCGCCCGCCTGCACCAGACCGGCTGCCTCGGCTGCATCGGCATGGGACAAGCACCCGCCGAAGGCACCCACTCGCTGCGCACCTTCCCCCGCAACTTCCCCGGCCGCTCCGGCACCCCCGACGACTCGGTGTGGCTGTGCTCCCCGGAGACCGCCACCGCCGCCGCCCTCACCGGCCGCATCCCCCCCCCCCGCGACCTCGCCGTCGACCTCGACCTGCACCCGCGGCCACGGCTGCCGCAGCACTCCGCCGTCAACACCGCCATGCTCGTCGCCCCACCACCGGCCGACGACGCCGAACGCATCCGGCCGGAGAAGGGCCCCAACATCTCCGCGCTCCCGGAGTTCACCGCCCTGCCCGACCACCTCGACGCCCCCGTGCTGCTGATCACCGGCGACGACGTCTCCACCGACGAGATCTCCCCGGCAGGAGCCCACGCCCTGCCGCTGCGCTCCAACATCCCCGAACTCGCCCGCTTCACCTTCACCCGCCTCGACCCCGACTACCCGCGCCGCGCCGCCGACACCGGGCCGCACATCGTCATCGGCGGCGACAACTACGGGCAGGGCTCCTCCCGCGAACACGCCGCCATCACACCCCGCTACCTCGGCGTGCAGCTGGTCATCGCGAAGTCCTTCGCCCGCATCCACTGGCAGAACCTGATCAACTTCGGGATCCTGCCGCTGCGCTTCACCGACCCCGACGACCACGACCGCATCGACCTCGGCGACGTCCTGACCGCCGACGGCCTGCGCGACCAGCTCCGCACCGGCGGGCCCCTCACCCTCCGCAACACCACGAAGAGTCGCGACATCACCGCCGAACCTCACCTGTCCGAACGACAAACCGAAGCCATCCTCGCCGGAGGCATCATCCCGCTGTCGGCCAACTCCCCTTAAGTCTTCGCACGATGGTGGCCAGCCTTGTTTCGGTCGGACTAGCGCTCCTACGGTGGGGAAACAGCGGTCGAGCACCTGGCCATGACGTCCCTGGCCCACATCGGAACCGCAGCGCCGCACCCGGGCACAGCCACCGAGATCACCGGTGGCCACCGCAACGCGCCGCCGCCACCGACACGCCCGGACCAGCCACCCCGGCCGCGAACAGCATTCGAACACGGGGGAGGCAGTGTGATTCTCGCGAACACCGGCAACAGCGACCGCACCGCGCACCAGCGGCACGCCCCGGTCGGACTCGAACCGCAACGCACGATCACGCCGCCCCGCGACGCCGGAGAACCCGTCAGCGGCACCCCCGGCCACCCCCGCACCCTGCGGCTGGCCGTGCACCGGCCCGACCCCGGCGTCGTCGTCGTCCACGTCGGCGGCGAGATCGACCTCGCCGCCGCACCCCGCCTCGGCGAAATGGTCCGCCAACGCCTCACCGCCGCCGCCCTGCGCGCCGTCGTCCTCGACCTCACCGACGTCACCTTCTGCAGCTCCGCCGGGCTCGAACTGCTCCTGCACGCCCAACGGCGCGCCGAATGCCGCCGCACCCCGCTCTACGTCGTGTTCGGCACCGGAGCCGTGCTGCGGCTGATCACCCTCACCGGCCTCGCCGACCGGTTCACCAGCCGCGCCACCACCGCCCACGCCATCGCCGACATCCGCCGCCACCACCTCTGACCCCGGCCGCAGCACCTCACCCCGCGCGGCACATCGCCACCCGCGGCCAGTGCGGGAACACTGCCTGCTCGGCCGCATGCCTCGCCGCCAGCCCCGGCGACATCACCGCAGGCGGCACCTCCCGGAAACCCAGGCGCGCGTAGTACGGGGCGTTCCACGGCACCAGCCGGAACGTCGTCAACGTCAACGCCGCACACCCGAACCGCACGACCCGCGCACCCGCGTGCGCCAGCAGCGCGGCACCGATGCGCCGCCGCGCACACCGCGGATCCACGCTCACCTGCGCCACGTGCAACGCCCCGTCCAACCGCTCGGCGGCCAGGAACGCCACCGGGCCGGCCACCTCCACCGCCACCCACAACGCGCCGCGATCCCGGAACCCCTCCAGCACCCGCACCGGCATCGGCGGATCCAACGCCACCCGATCCATCCCCACCTCCCGGAAGCACGCACCCGAACGGCGCTCCACCTCCGGCAACGCCGCCAGATCGGCGGCCTCCGCGACACGAATCAGCACCACCCCAGCATCACCACCGGCCACCCGCGGCGGCAACCGAATTGCCGAACCGACCGTGTCGTTGCTCGCCACCGCGGCGAAACCCCACCGCACAGGCCCGCGACAGGGCAGACTGGCCCCGTGACCGGATCAGTGGAAGATCAGGTGGCGCAGCGGCCGATCGCATCCGCGCCCAGCATCGCCGACCCGCCGAGCCTGGTGGAACTGGCGGCCGGAACCCTCCGGCACATGATCATCAGCGGCGGATTGCGCTGCGGCGACCGCATCGTGGAGAACCGCCTCACCCACGAGATGGGCATCAGCCGCCCACCCCTGCGCGAAGCGCTGCGCGTGCTCGAACACGAAGGACTCGTGCGCCAGCTGCCCCGCAAGGGCGTCATCGTCACCCCGCTGACCCTGCACGACATCTACGAGATCGTCACCCTGCGCCGCGAACTCGAACGCTTCGCCGTCCGCCACGGCGTCCCGGTGCACGAACCCGCCCGGCTCCGCCGCTGCCGCACCGCCCTGGACGCCCTCGCCGCCACCACCGGCGACCCCGCCCTGTTCGCCGAACGATCCCTGCACCTGCGCCTGGCCGTGGTGGGACTCGCCGGCAACGAACGCCTGGAGGACACCTGCCGCAACCTCGGCCTCCAGCTGATGCTCGCGCTCACCCTCACCCACCGCGTCGCACCCGCCCCCGACCTCGCCGCGCA
This sequence comes from Saccharopolyspora sp. 6V, assembly GCF_020176785.1. Lineage (NCBI taxonomy): Bacteria > Bacillati > Actinomycetota > Actinomycetes > Pseudonocardiales > Pseudonocardiaceae > Saccharopolyspora > Saccharopolyspora sp. 6V. Next base: position 11,272 of record NZ_JAIUKB010000162.1, read on the forward strand.
ACGGAGCCTGGTCGAGGCCATCGCCGACGGCGATGCCGATACGGTGCTGGCGGAACTGGCCCGCACCACCGACCCCCGCGTCTTCGACGGCGTCGAAGCGGTCGTCGACGGCCATTCCCACGACGCGGTGCAATGGCTGCGCCGCGAACGCGCCGACCCGGAGGACCCGTGAACGCCCCAGCCGAGACCGCCCGCACCATCACCATCGACGAGCACACCCCGCAGCTGGACGAGGGCGCCTGGGCCGCACCCGGCGCCACCCTCATCGGCCGCGTGCACCTGCACGCCGACGCCAGCATCTGGTACGGGGCGGTGCTGCGCGGCGACAACGAGGACATCACCGTCGGCGAAGGCAGCAACGTCCAGGACGGCTGCGTGCTGCACGCCGACCCCGGGTTCCCGGCCACCGTCGGCCGCGGCGTCACCGTCGGGCACCGCGCCGTGCTGCACGGCTGCACCGTCGGCGACCACTGCCTGATCGGCATGGGCGCCGTCGTCCTCAACGGCGCCGCCATCGGGGAGGGCTCGCTGATCGCGGCCGGAGCCGTCGTGCTCGAAGGCACCGAGGTCCCGCCCGGCTCCATGGTCGCCGGCACCCCCGCGAAGGTCCGCCGCGAACTCACCGAAGACGAACGCGCCCGCCTGCGGCTGTCCGCGGAGGTCTACGTCGCCAACGCCGGACGCCACCGCGACGCCCTGACCGGCTGACGCCGCCCGCGCGCGGCAGGGGAGGGGAGCGGTACCACCGCAACCGGCCCCGAACGTGCGAAATGCCGTGGCCCCGTCCGAAGTGGACGGAAGCCACGGCATCTTCAGCAAGCCTGCGTGGGTCGCGAGGTCTCACTTGATGTGGCGTTGACCGTGCTCGCCGGAGCACCGCGCACGCGGTGGGCGCCGGTCCGCGACCCGGTGGGGCGCCACGTTCAGCCGTAGTGACCGGGGCTGACGAACAGAGCCTCAGCTCTGACCGCGACGGGCGGCCGAGCTCACGACCTGCGAGTGGGGGTGTCGCATCACGGTGCGAGCCCGTCCCATCTCCCGTGCCATGTCACCCAGCCAACGAACCAGACCTGCCATCTCGGCATCCCTTCACGCGTAGTGGTCCAGCCGCCACCACCCGCCCCGTGCCCCGCGAACTGGTGCGCCCCGGGTGAGCAAGTGGTGCCACCCCCGTAGTCGTCACTGGTGAACGTCGTGTTTCACCCCGCAAGTAACGAAAAGGTAACGAACTCTGGTGCGGGTGGATTCACCCCACGACACCCGGATGAAACGTTTCACCACACACCAGCCGCACCCGAACCATCACGCAGGGCGACTCCCCACCGCATCCCGCACCTCTTCCACCATCGACATCCCCGACTCCCGCGCACAATGCGCACAGCAGAAGAACCGGCCGCTCACCTCCACCCCGTGCCCCAAGATCCGGCACCCGCAGTGCTCGCACTGCGGCGCCAACCGCTGCGCCGCGCACTCGAACGAATCGAACACGTGCACCCCGCCACCCGACGTGCGCACCTCGAAACTCATCCAGTACTCGTTCCCGCACACCTCGCACGTACCCATCACCACGTCGCCTCCACGATCATCGGGGACCGCGCGCCACACCGGCACGCCCTGCGAAAGGCCCCAGCATGCGAGGCCCCGCGCACCCCGGCAACCGCCATGACCTGCACGAGCGATCACCCAGCCCGGTTCGGCGGCACCCACCCCCACCGGCGATGTGCCACGATGATCGACGCTCAGCAGTGGTCTGCACCAACCCGCTCCGACCGAGGGGACACCGCATGCACGACGACCGCGCCGTAGTGGAAAAACGCCTCGACCGCATCCTCGCCGAACGACTCCGGCCCGCCGTGCACACCCGCACCCACCCCCTCGACATCGCCGCCTGGCACGTCCCAGGCGAACCCGTCCCCGCACACCGAGCCCTCCACGCCCGCTACACCCCCGTCCACATCGGACACGAATGGGGGCCCGCCTGGGGCACCACCTGGTTCCGCCTCACCGGCACCCTCCCCGAAACCTGGGCCGACCAACCCGTCGAAGCCGTCATCGACCTCGGCTTCGACCTCGACCGCCCCGGATTCCACTGCGAAGGCCTCGCCCACACCGACACCGGCACCCCCATCAAAGGCCTCAACCCCCGCCCCCCCCACCGGCCCGGGCTCGGATACACCTCTCCGCGCCCACGCGACCCAAACCCCGGGCGTGGGGCG
>NZ_JAIUKB010000163.1:0-25330 GCF_020176785.1 Saccharopolyspora sp. 6V
CGGCGGTGAACACGCCCGCGCCGAGCCCGTACTCGGTGTCGTTGGCCAGCCGCACCGCCTCGTCCTCGTCGGTGAACGGCACCACCGACAGCACCGGGCCGAACACCTCCTGGCGGGCGATCTCCATCCCGTTGTCCACGTCGGCGAAGATCGCGGGGGTGACGAAGTTCCCTGCGGCCAGCTCGCCGTCGGCGCGCACCCCGCCGGTGACCAGCCGGGCGCCGTCCCGTTCCGCCCGCGCCACCAGGTCCAGCACCCGTTCCAGCTGCCGCTCGTTGATCAGCGGGCTGGAGAGCACGCCCGGGTCGAACGGGTCGCCGTAGGTGACCGAGGCGGCGATCAGCTCGGCCGCGCCGAGGAATTCGTCGTAGACGTCGCGGTGCACCAGCGCCCTGGTGTGCGCGACGCACGCCTGCCCGGACAGCCCCAGGGTCACCATGCCCATCGCGGTCATGCCCGCCATCCCGGCGTCGGCGTCCGGGAACACCAGCGCGGGGCTCTTGCCGCCGAGTTCCAGCGAGACGCGCTTGAAGGTGGGCGCGGAGGCCTCGACGATGCGCCGCCCGACCTCGCGGCTGCCGGTGAAGCTGACCTTGTCCACCGCCGGGTGGGTGATGAGCGCTTCGCCGGTGGTCTCCCCGGTGCCGGTGACGACGTTGAGCGCCCCGCCGGGCAGCCCGGCCTCGACGAGCAGCTCCACCATCCGCAGCACCGAGAACGTCGCGTGCTCGGACGGTTTCAGCACCACGGTGCACCCGGCGGCCAGCGCGGGCGCGACCTTCTGCGCGAACAGCAGGAACGGCGCGTTCCACGGCAGGATCGCGGCGACCACGCCGATCGGTTCGCGCAGCGTCATCGCCAGGTGGTCGCCGCCCTGGTACGGCGGCAGCGTCTCGCCACCGGCCTTGTCGATCCACCCGGCGTGGTGGTCGAAGACGTCGGCGGCGACGTCAACGGAACCGGCGTAGACGGTGCCGAACGACAGCGGCACCCCGTTGTCCAGCGCCTGCAGCCCGCGCAGCTCCTCGGCGTGCTCCCGCAGCGATTCGGCGTAGCGGTGCAGCAACCGGGCGCGACGGCCGACCGGCAGTCCCGGCCATTCCCCCTCGTCGAAGGCGCGGAGGGCGGCGCGGACCGCGTCGTCCACGTCCTCGGCACCGGCGACCGGGAACGTCCCGATCTCCTCCTGGGTGGCGGGATGGCGGTGGGTCCAGGTGCGACCGGAGCGGGCCTGGCGCCGCTCGCCGTCGACGAGCAGCGAGCCGTCCGGCAGCCCGATCCGCTCGCGGTGCTTCTGCACGGTCAGCGACATCCTGGTCACTCCTCCTGGTCGAGCGGTCGGGCGTGCTTCGGGGTCTAGCCCAGCGACAGCAGGTCGTCGCTGGTGAACATGCCGCCCGCGCGGTCGGCGAAGTGGCCGCCGACGGCCCGGTGCAGCTCCTCGGTGGTCCAGGTGGGTCCGGCGGCGTCGAAGCGGCGCTCGATCGTCGGCGGGGCCATCAGCGCCACCTTCCCGCCGTGCACCACGAACACCTGGCCGTTGACGGCGTCGGCGGCCGGGGCCGCCAGGTAGGCGACGAACGGCGCGACGTGCTCGGTGGACAGCGGGTCCACGCCGCCGTCCGGCGCCGGGCCGAAGACGTCCTCGGTCATGGCGGTGCGGGCGCGCGGGCAGATCGCGTTGGCGCGCACCCCGTAGCGGGCGGTGGCGCGGGCGGTGGAGACGGTGAGCGCGGCGATCCCGGCCTTCGCGGCCGCGTAGTTCGGCTGGCCGCCGGACCCGAGCAGGAACGCCTCGGAGGCGGTGTTCACGATCCGGGCGCCGACCTCGGCGCCGGTCTCCTTGCACAGTCGGCGCCAGTGCGCGGTGGCGGCCCGGGTGAGCAGGAAGTGCCCGCGCAGGTGCACCCGGACCACCTCGTCCCAGTCCTGGTCGGACATGCCGAACACCATCCGGTCGCGCAGCACGCCCGCGTTGTTCACCACCACGTGCAGGCCGCCGAAGTGCTCCAGCGCGGCGGCCAGCAGCCCGTCCGCGGTGTCCCGCTCGGCCACGTCGCCGCGCACCGCGACGGCCCGGCCGCCCGCTCCGGTGATCTCGGCGGCGACGTCGTCGGCGGCGGCGGACACGTCGTTGAGCACGAGGCTCGCCCCCGCTCCGGCGAGCGCGAGCGCCTCGGCCCGGCCGAGCCCGGCGCCCGCGCCGGTGACCACGGCGACCCGCCCGTCCAGCCGCAGCTCCGGACTCTGCTCCACAGTGGACTCCTCAGGTCGGTTGCTCCGGTGATCGGTGGCCGGGCCGCTCGGTGGCGAAGCCGGTCAGTGGCCCGGCAGATCAGTGGCTCAGCCGGTCGGTGGCCCGGTCGGTCGGCGGCCCGGTCGGTCGGCGGTCTAGTCGAAGGTGACGATCTGGCGCACCAGCGCGGCATCGCCGCCCTGCAGCGCGGCCAGCCCCTCGTTGATCTCGGACAGCGGCAGCCGCCTGCTGACCATGCCCTCCAGGTCGAGCAGCCCGGCGCGCCAGAACCGCAGCATCCGGTCGATGTCCCGGCGCGGGTCGGCCGAGCCGTAGAAGGACGGCAGGATCCTGCGCTCGTTGAGGAACAGCTCCTGCGCGGTGAACTCGACCTTCTGCTCCGCCCCGCCCGCGCCGACGATGACGGTGCTGCCGCCGCGGCGGGTGGCGTCGTAGGCGGCGCGGATGGTGCCCGCCAGCCCCACGACCTCGATGGCGCAGTCGAACCCGGCGCCGCCGGTGAGCTCCTGCTTGAGCTCGTCGAAGCCGTCGGGGGTGGCGGTGTGCGTCGCGCCGAACCGGCGAGCCCCGGCGTGCTTGCCGACCACCGGGTCCACCGCGACGATCGTGGTCGCCCCGGCCAGCCGCGCCCCCTGGACCACCGAGATCCCGACGCCGCCGCAGCCGATGACGGCGACGGTGGCGCCCGGTTCGATCCGGGCTGTGTTGAGCACCGCGCCCACGCCGGTCAGCACCCCGCAGCCCAGCAGCGCGGCCACCTCGAACGGCACGTCCGGCTCGACCTTGATCGCCCCGGCGCGGGGCAGCACGAGCTCCTCGGCGAAGGTGCCGCAGCCGGCGAACCCGAACACCGGCTGGGAGCCCACCTCGAAGCGCGGCGAGGTGAACGCGGCGACCGTGTGCACCGCGCACAGGTGCGGCTGGCCGTGCAGGCATTCCCGGCAGGTCCCGCAGGGCGGGACGAAGGTGATGGTGACGTGGTCGCCGGGCACCAGGTCGGTCACCTGGTCGCCGACGGCGAGCACTTCGCCCGCGCCTTCGTGGCCCATCACGCCGGGGGCGAGCGCGGGAAGCGTGCCGTTCATCGCGGACAGGTCGCTGTGGCAGATGCCGGCCGCGCGGATCCGCACGTGCACTTCACCTGGCCCGGGAGCCACCACGGCCGCGTCCGAGCGGACGTGGAGCCGGTCGTCGCCGATCTGATCGAGCACCGCTGCTTCCACGGTCCTGTCCCCTCGTCGCGTCCACGCCCGCCGGAGCGGACCGTTACCTGCGACACACGGTAGAACTTGTTACCGTTCTGCTCAAGACCCGAGTTCATCGGTTCCCTCAACGAAGTACAACGCTCCTTTGGGGCACAGCTGCACAGCTTTGGTAACACGTTCTACCCGCTCGGCGGGGACGGGGCGGTGGACGTGCAGCCGCTCGTCCTCGTCCAGCTCGAAGACCTCCGGAGCGAGCCCGGCGCAGACCCCGTTGGCCTCGCACAGCTCCGGTCGCACGCCGATCTCCATGACCACCTCCGCACTCGTGGACCCCTGTCCGCGCGACGGATCGGCATCGGCCTCCCGCGAGGCCAACGAGCCGCACCCGCCCCGGGACACCGTCCGGCCGCCGGATCACCCGAGCGGACCAGCGCGGTCAGTCCCGGCGAGGATCCGAACCTAGAACGCGTTCCACGCTATCCGATCGGGACCTCCGGAATCGATGGATGCCGACCGGTAGGAGGAAGGTCGACCCGCGAGCGCCCGCCGGTCTATGGTCACTGCAACACGTTGCACTCGAACCGTGCATCGCTCGCGCCAGGAGGCCCCATGCACATCGGCTTCACCCCCGAGCAGCAGCGGCTGCGGCAACGGCTGCGCGACTACTTCGCGGACCTGATGACCGACGAGCTGCGCGCCGAACTGACCGGCGACGGCGACTACGGCGACGGCGGGGCCTACGAGCGGGTCGTGCGCAGGCTCGGCGCCGACGGCTGGCTCGCCCTCGGCTGGCCCCGCGAACACGGCGGCCACGGCGGCACCATGCTGGAACAGCTCATCTTCACCGACGAGGCGGCCGTCGCCGGCGTCCCGGTACCGTTCCTGACGCTCAACAGCATCGCCCCGACGATCATGCGCTACGGCACCCCGGAGCAGCGCGCCCGGTACCTGCCGGGCATCGCTTCGGGCGAACTGCACTTCGCCATCGGCTACTCCGAACCCGAGGCGGGGACCGATCTCGCCTCGCTGCGCACCACCGCGGTGCGCGACGGCGACCACTACGTGATCAACGGGCAGAAGATGTGGACCAGCCTGGTGCAGTACGCCGACCACATCTGGCTGGCCTGCCGCACCGACCCGGACGCCCGCAAGCACGAGGGCCTCAGCGTGCTGGTCGTGCCGACCGACTCCCCCGGCTTCTCCTGGACCCCGGTACGCACCGTCGCCGGGCCCACCACCAGCGCCACCTACTACGAGGACGTGCGGGTGCCGGTGAGCGCGCTGGTCGGGACGGAGAACGGCGGCTGGCCGCTGATCACCAACCAGCTCAACCACGAGCGGGTCGCGCTCACCTCCGCGGCCCCGATCATCGCGGCGCTCGGGCAGGTGCGGGAGTGGGCGCGGCGCACCGAACTCGCCGACGGGCGCCGGGTGCTCGACCAGGAGTGGGTGCGCTCGCACCTGGCGCGGGTGCACGCGGGCGCCGAGGTGCTCAAGCTGATGAACTGGAAGATCGCCTGGACCGCCGAGCAACGACCGGCGCCCGCCGCGGCGTCGGCGACGAAGGTCTACGGCACCGAGCTGGCCATCGAGGCCTACCGGCTGCTGATGGAGGTGCTCGGCCCCGCCGCTCACGTGCGCGGCGGCGCACCGGGTGCGGCGCTGCGCGGCCGGATCGAGCGGATGCACCGGGCCGCGCTGATCCTCACCTTCGGCGGCGGCACCAACGAGGTGCAGCGCGACATCGTGTCCACCGCGGGCCTCGGCCTGCCGCGCGCCCGCCGGTGACGCGCGCCGGAACCCACCACTCGCAGAGGAGCACCGCGATGGACTTCACCCCCACCGAGCAGCAGCAGGACCTCACCGAGCTGACCCGCCGAATCACGACCGACCGGGTCACCAGCGAGCGGTTGCGCGAAGTGGAATCCGGGCCGGAGCGCTTCGACCGCGCGCTGTGGGCGGAACTGGCGAAGGCGGGCGTGCTCGGCGCCGGGCTGCCCGATTCCCTCGGCGGCGGGGGCTGCGGGCCGCTGGAGCAGTGCGCGGTGCTGGTGGAACTGGGCCGCGCCGTCGCTCCGGTGCCGTACCTGGCGTCGCTGGTCGCCGGGGCGGGTGCGCTCGCCCGGTTCGGCGACGAGCAGCAGTGCGAGCGCTGGGCGCGGCCCGCGGGCGGCGGCGAGATCGTGCGCACCGCCGCGTTCGCCGAAGGCGCCGAACCCGTTCCGGACCCGCCCGCGACCCGCGCCGAACGGGCGGACGAGCGGTGGGTGCTGCACGGCGCGAAGGTCGCGGTGCCCGCCGGGACGGTCGCCGACGCGTTCCTCGTCCCCGCCACGACCCCGGACGGCACCCGGGTGTTCGTGGTCGCCGCCGCCGACCCGGGCGTCTCGGTGCGGGCGCAGCAGGTCGTGGACGGGGACGCGGAAGCGGTGCTGGAGCTGGCGGCGGTCGCGCTCGACGCGGACCGGCTGCTCGGCGGCGCCGAGGTCGCGCGGTGGCTCGCCGACCGGTACGCGCTCGGGGCGTGCGCCGAACAGCTCGGCGTGCTGGAGCGGGCGCTGGAGTTCACCGCCGCGCACGCCCGCGAACGCGTCCAGTTCGACCGTCCGATCGGCACCTTCCAGGCGGTCTCGCAGCGGCTCGCCGACGCCTACGTCGACGTGGAGGCCGTCCGGCTCACGCTGTGGCAGGCCGCGTGCCGCGCCGCGCAGGACCTGCCGTGCTCCGCCGAGGTGGCCGTCGCGAAGTTCTGGGCCGCCGAAGCCGGGCACCGCGTGGCGCACACCGCGGTCCACGTGCACGGCGGCACGGGCATCGACCTGGACCACGACCTGCACCGCTACTTCACCGCCGCCAAGCGCCGCGAGTTCGTCCTCGGCGGCGCCACCGCACAGCTGCACCGCATCGGCGCCGCCCTGGCCGCCGACGAGATCTCCTCGGACTGACCGGCTTTGTTTCCGCTCATGTTGCGGAAGCGGCCGGGTGGTCGTGTCGGTTCCTTGCCAGCGGCGAAGCCGCTGAGGGTCCGCCACCCCAGTGCTCCGCAGAACGAGTGGGAAAACGAACCGGGTTTCGACGGGAGGAGCCGGATGTCCGAGCACACGCCGACGGTGACCGAACTGCTGCTGGCCCGCGCGGACGACGCGCGGCCCGGACTGCGCTTCGAGGACCGGGAGTGGAGCTGGGCCGAGCACGTGCGGCGCAGCGCCGAACTCGCGGCCCTGCTGCGCGCGCGGCACCCCACCGACGGGCCGCCGCACGTCGGGGTGCTGCTGGACAACGTGCCGGAGTTCTCCTTCCTGCTGGGCGCGGCCGCGCTGTCCGGCACCGTGCTGGCCGGGCTCAACCCGGGCCGCCGGGGCGCGGCGCTGGCTCGGGACGTGCGGCTCGCGGACTGCGCTCTGGTGATCACCGAGCCGCGGCACGCCCCGCTGCTGGACAGTGCCGAGCTCGACGCCGAGGTGCTGGTGCTCGGCTCCCCGGAGTGGGAGCGGGCGCTGGCCGCGCACCGCGGCGCCCCGCTCGACCCGGTGCCCGCCACCCCGGACGACCTGTTCGCGCTGCTGTTCACCTCCGGCACCGGCGGCGAGCCGAAGGCGGTGCGCTGCACGCACGGCAAGGTCGCGTTCCCGGGCCGGATGCTCGCCGACCGGTTCCGGCTGGGCGGGCGGGACGGCACGTACGTTTCGATGCCGCTGTTCCACTCGAACGCACTGTTCGCCGGGTGGGCGGTGGGCCTGGCGGCGGGCGCGGCGATCTCGTTGCGGCGCCGGTTCTCCGCGTCGGAGTTCCTGTCCGACGTGCGCCGGTTCGGCGCCACCTACGCGAACTACGTCGGCACGCCCCTGTCGTACGTGCTGGCCACGCCGCCGCGGCCGAACGACGCGGACAACCCGCTGCGGATCGCCTACGGCAACGAGGGCGCCGAGCGGGACCTGGCGCGGTTCGCGGAGCGCTTCGGCTGCCGGGTGGTGGACGGGTTCGGCTCCACCGAAGGCGGCATCGCCATCGCCCGCACCCCGGACGCGCCACCCGGTTCGCTCGGCAGACCCGGCCCGGGGGTGGCGGTGCTGCACCCGGACACCGGGCGGCGGTGCGCGGTGGCGGTCTTCGACCGGGACGGACGGCTCGCCAACCCGGACGAGGCGGTCGGCGAATTGGTCAACACCGCGGGCGCCGGCTGGTTCGCCGGCTACTACGGCGCGCCGGAGGACGACGCGCGGCGGATGGGCGGCGGCATGTACCGGTCCGGCGACCTCGGCTACGTCGACGCGGACGGGTTCTGCTACTTCGCGGGCCGTTCCGCGGAATGGCTGCGGGTGGGCGGGGAGAACCTGGGTGCCGCGCCGATCGAGCGGGTGCTGCTGCGGCATCCGGCGATCGCGCACGCCGCGGTGTACGCGGTGCCGGACCCGGCGGTCGGCGACCAGGTAATGGCGGCGCTGGTGCTCGCCGACGAGCTCGACGACCTCGGTGATTTCCTGGCCGCGCAACCGGATCTGGGTCCGAAGCAGCTGCCGCGGTTCGTCCGCATCGCCGCGGAGCTGCCGCGCACCGGCACGCACAAGGTGCTCAAGCGCGAACTCGCCGCCCAACGCTGGAACTGCCCGGACCCGGTGTGGTGGCGTCCCGGGCCGGACCCGGTCTACGAGGTCCTGCCCCCGGAGCGGGCGGCCGAGCTGGACGGCCGCGCTACGCGTCCGGTTCCTCGAAGCTGAGCAGATCCCCGGGCTGGCAGTCGAGCGCCGCAGATCTTGGCCAGCGTGGAGAACCGGATCGCCCTGGCCCGCTGGTTCTTCAGGATCGACAGGTTCGCGAGGGTGATGCCGATCCGGTCGCCGAGCTCGGTCAGGGTCATGTCCCGCTCGGCCAGCAGCCGGTCCAGGTGCACGCGGACGCCGTGCGGCTCGTCGTCGGCGGTCACACCGTCCCCGCCAGGTCCTCGCGCATCCGCACGGCTTCCCGCATGATCCGGGCGAGGATCAGGGCGGCGAGCCCGGCCAGCACCGCGAACCACGGGAACGGGTTGCCGCTCATCGCCTGCCACGGCTGGCCGCCGCCGAACACGTCGGGCGGGGTGGCCGCCGGGACCGTGCTCGCGACCAGGGCCTGCCGCGACCACCCGGTCACCGCGGCGGCGACCGGGACGCCGAGCACCAGGAACCAGCCGAGCGCGGCCATCCGGCGCGGTACCAGGTCGGTGAACGCGCCGTGGCGCACCGCGGTCCGCAGCACCGCGGTCCGCAGCAGCAGCGCCACCGCCGCGAACAGGTAGCCCGGCAGCCGCACCCCCAGGTCCCACATCCGCTGCACCGCGTCGGGGTCCTGCAGGCAGCACCGGACGAGCCCGCTGCCGCCGACGAGCACCCCGGCGGCCGCGGCGGGGGGATCGGCCCGCCCCGGACGACGGGCGTCAGCGCAGGCGGCCCAGGCGGGCGAGGGTGTCGTCGGCCTCGCGGAGCAGCTCGCCCATCAGCTCGTCGACGCCGCGCACCGCGTTCATCCGGCCCACGACCTGCCCCACCGGCATCGAGACCACCTCCGGGTCCTCGGCCGCGCTGATCCGCTGGTGCGCCTCGCTGACCAGGATGTTCTGCAGCGGCATCGGCAGCGGCTCGGGCGCGTCCGGTTCGCTCCACGCCTCGGTCCAGCGGGTCTTGAGCAGCCGCGCCGGTTTGCCGGTGTAGATGCGGGTGCGCACCGTGTCCGCGGAACCCGCGGCGACCAGCGCGCGCTGCATCGCCGCGCCGCCGGTGGTCTGCGCGTACTCGCGGGTCGCCAGCCAGTACGAACCCATCCACGCCCCGCTCGCGCCCAGGGCCAGCGCGGCCGCGATCTGGCGCCCGGAGCCGATGCCGCCCGCGGCGAGCACCGGGGCCCGGTCGCCGACGGCGTCGACGACCTCCGGCACCAGCACCATGGTGGCGATCTCGCCGGTGTGCCCGCCCGCCTCGTGGCCCTGCGCCACGACCAGGTCCACGCCCTGTTCGACGTGCCTGCGGGCGTGCTCGGCCTTGCCGGCGAGCGCCGCGACCTGCACGCCGCGCTCGTGGGCGCGGCCGATCACGTCCGGCGGCGGGGAACCGAGCGCGTTGGCGATGAGCGCGACCGGGTGCCGCAGCGCCACGTCCACGTGCGAGCGGGCCACCGAGTGCAGCCAGCCGAGCACCGCGTCCCCGGCCCCCTGCCCGGCGGGCAGCTCCGGCACGCCGAGCCGGTCGAGGGTGCGGCGCACGAAATCCCGGTGCTGCTGCGGCACCATCGCCGCCAGGTCCACATCGGACCCTTCGGTGGGCACGGTGGAGGGCATCACGACGTCCACGCCGTACGGGCGGTCGCCGGTGTTGCGGTCCATCCAGTCCAGGACCGCGTCGAGCTCGGCGGCGTCGTTGAACCGCACGCAGCCGAGCACCCCCAGCCCGCCCGCGCGGCTGACGGCGGCGGCGACGTGCTCGGACGGGGTGAAGGCGACGATCGGGTGCTCGATGCCGAGCCGGTCGCAGAGGTCGGTGCGCATCAGGGGGTCCTTTCGGCCGCGTCCCGCGCGGCGGAGCCGGGGTCGTCGGCGGGTGGGTCGGACTTCTCGGCGGCGGTGCGCTGCGGGCCGGATTCGGCTGCTGCGGCGGGAGTTCTGCCGGAGCGGGCGCAGCTCGGCCGGAACCGCTCGGCGAGCCCGCGGGCCCACCGGTAGTCCGGCTTGCCGCTGGGCGAGCGGCGCACCTCCCCCGCCAGCCACAGCTTGCGCGGCACCTTGTACCCGGCGATGTGCTCGCGCGCGTGCCGGTCCAGGTCGTCCCAGACGGGCGCGGCCCCGTCGCGGGTCTGCACGACGGCGGCCACGCACTGCCCGAGCCGCTCGTCGGGGACGCCGAACACGAGCGCGTCGAACACGGCGGGGTGCGCCTTGAGCACGCCCTCGACCTCTTCGGGGTAGACCTTCTCGCCGCCGGTGTTCACCGACATCGAGCCGCGGCCGAGCATGGTGACGGTGCCGTCGGCTTCGTAGCGGGCGTAGTCGCCGGGCACCACGTAGCGGGTGCCGTCGATCTCCACGAACACCGCGCCGGTCTTGTCCGGGTCCTTGTAGTAGCCCAGCGGCACGTGCCCGGAGCGGGCGAGCAGCCCGACCTCGGTCGAGTCCGGCGGCAGCAGCGTCCCGTCCCGGCCGATGATCGCGGTGGCCGCGTCGGCGTTCACCCGGGGCCCGCCGGTGGTCGAGGTGTCCGCGCTGAGCACGCCGATGCCGCTGAACCCGGTTTCGGAGCTGCCGATGGAGTCGGTGAGCAGCACGCCGGGCAGCGCGTCGAGGTACTGGCGCTGCACCGACGGGGAGAACAGCGCGGCGCTGCTGGAGATCGCGACCAGCGAGGACACGTCGTGCTCGCCCTCGTGCAGCGCTTCGATCAGCGGCCGGGCCATCGCGTCGCCGGTGATGGCCAGGACGTGCACGCCGTGGCGTTCGACGGCGCGCCAGATCTCGTGCGGGTCGAACTCGGGGACGATCACGACGGGGCTGCAGGCGAACAGGTTCCCGAAGGCGGCCCACTGCGCGGCACCGTGGATGAACGGGGCGGCCGGCAAGCGCACCAGCCCGCCGTTCGCGGCGCCATCGCGGGCCTGCTGCCACTCGTCGGCCATCGGTTCGCCGGTCATGAAGTCGATGCCGCCGCCGAGGGTGCGCCAGACGTCTTCGTGGCGCCACATCACGCCCTTCGGGTCGCCGGTGGTGCCGCCGGTGTAGAGCAGGAACAGGTCGTCGTCGGAGCGGGCCGGGAAGTCGCGCTCGTCGGAGCCCTCGGCGAGGGCGGTCTCGTAGGGGGTCGCGTCGCAGTCCAGGTCGCTGCCGTCTTCCAGGACGAGCACGTGCCGCAGCCCGGGCGGCAGCGCCTGCGCCACCCGGTCGGCGTAGCGGCGTTCGTGCACCAGTGCGACGAGGTCGGCGTCCTCGTAGAGGTAGCGCAGTTCTCCCGCCACGTAGCGGTAGTTGACGTTGACCGCGACCGCGCGCAGCTTGTACGCGGCCAGCATGGCTTCGAGGGCTTCGATGCGGTTGCGGGTGTGCACCCCGATGTGCGAGCCCCGGCCCAGCCCGCGGTCGGCCCAGTGGTGGGCGAGCCGGTTCGATCGGCGTTCCAGTTCGGCGAAGGTGGCCCGGCGCTCGCCGCAGATCACGGCGACGCGCTCGGGTGTCAGGTCGACGGCGTGCTCGAAGAGATCCGCGATGTTGTGTGCCACCCGATCGAAATTAGAACATGTTATCGTTCGAGGCAACGGGCCGATCGGTTCACGTTTCCCTGCAAGGCTTTCCCGCTCGCACCCCGGGAGGAACGCATGTCCGGAACATCCCCGCACTGCCTGGTGGACCGGCGCGGTCCGGTGCTGGTCGTGACGCTCAACCGGCCCGAAGCCCGCAACGCGCTGTCCGCCGAGATGATGGCGATCATGCAGCGCGCCTGGGACGAGGTGGACGCCGATCCCGACATCCGCGCCTGCGTGCTCACCGGCGCGGGCGGCGCGTTCTGCGCCGGCGCGGACCTCAAGGCCATGACCAGCAGCCACCCCGGCGACACCACGGCGGGGCGGGACCTGTCGGTGATCGAACCGCTGCTGAAGGGCCGCAGGCTCACCAAACCGCTCATCGCCGCCGTCGAAGGCCCGGCCGTCGCGGGCGGCACCGAGATCCTGCAGGCCACCGACATCCGGATCGCGGGCCGCAGCGCGCGGTTCGGCGTCTCGGAGTGCCGGTGGGGCCTGTTCCCCCTCGGCGGTTCCGCGGTGCGGCTGCCGCGGCAGATCCCCTACGCGCGGGCCGCCGAGATCCTGCTGACCGGCAGGCACCTCAGCGCCGAGGAGGCCGCGGACGTCGGGCTCATCGGCCGGGTGGTGCCGGACGGCGAGGCGCTGCCGACCGCGCTGGAACTCGCCGAGCTCGTGGCCGCGAACGGGCCGCTGGCGGTGCGCGCGATCCTGCGCACCATGCGCGAGACCGAAGGCATGCCGGAACAGGAGGCCTTCCAGGTCGACACCCGGCTGGGCCTGGAGGTCTTCCGCAGCGCCGACGCGAAGGAGGGCCCCCGCGCCTTCGCGGAGAAGCGCACGCCCCGCTTCCGCGGCGAATGACCGCCGGGTGAACGGCCCGTCCGATCGGGCGGAGCCGTTCACCTGAACCGTCCGGGCGAGTGCGGTCAGGACTTGAGCTTGCGTTTGTAGAGCTTGCCGTTGGGGTCGCGCGGGAGTTCGTCGGTGTAGTCGACGATGCGCGGCAACTTGAACCCGGCGATGCGGTCCGCGGCGAACTCCAGCAGTTCCGCGGTGAGCGCCTCCTCCCCCGCGACACCGGGCGCGGGCTGCACGACGGCCTTGACCTGCTCGCCCCAGTCCTCGTGCGGCACGCCGAACACGGCGACGTCGGCGACCTTCGGGTGCACCGAAAGCGCGTTCTCGATCTCCGCCGGGTAGATGTTCACCCCGCCCGAGATGATCAGGTCGCTCTTGCGGTCCCGCAGGTACAGGTACCCGTCCTCGTCGAGGTACCCGACGTCGCCGAGGGTGAACAGGTCGCCGACGCGTCCCTCGCGGGTCTTCTCCGGGGCCTGGTGGTACTCGAAGCTGGAGGTGCCCATCCGCATGTACACGGTCCCGACCTCCCCCGGCGGCAGCTCCGCCCCGTCGTCGTCGAGCACCCGCACCACCGACCCGGGCCAGGCCCGGCCGACCGAACCGGGTTTGCGCAGCCACTCGGCGGCGGGGATCACGGTGCCGCCGCCCTCGGTGGCCGCGTAGTACTCGACGACCACCGGCCCCCACCAGTCGAGCATCCGCTGCTTCACCTCGATCGGGCAAGGCGCGGCTCCGTGGATGGCGACGCGCATCGAGGAGACGTCGTAGCGCTCCCGCACCTGCTCGGGCAGCGCCAGCAGCCGGTGGAACTGGGTCGGCACCACGTGCGTGTGCGTCACCCGGTGCCGCTCGACTAGCGCGAGCATCCGCTCCGGGTCCCACCGGTCCACCAGCACCACCGGATGGCCCAGCTGCAGCGAAATGCTCGCGAAGTTGAGCACCGCGGTGTGGTACAGCGGCGAGCCGCACAGGTGCACGTGCCCGTCGAACGGTTCCAGCCCGAAGATGCCGAAGAACCACTGCGAGTACACCGGGACTTGGTCGGGATCGGCGCCGGTCAGCGCCCGGCGGACGCCCTTGGGCCTGCCGGTGGTGCCGGAGGTGTAGAGCATCGGCGAGCCCGCGGTGCGCACGTCCGGGCGGGTCGCGGGCTCGCCGGCGCCGAGCTCGGCCAGCGGCCGGAACCCCGGGACCTCGCCGACGGCGAACCGGCGGTGCTCGTCCAGCTCGGCGCGGTCGGCGGCATCGGTGGCGGCCGCGGCGAAGCGCTCGTGCGCGAGGAACGCCTTCGCCCCGCTGTCGCCGAGGATGTAGGCGATCTCGGCGCCGACGAGGTGCCAGTTCACCGTGACCACGTACAGCCCGGTCTGCAGCGCGGCGAAGTAGGCGGCGAGCAGCTCGGGTCCGTTCGGCAGCAGCAGCACCACGCTGTCGCCGGGTTCGAGCCCCATCGCCTGCCAGCCGCGGCCGAGCCGGTCGGCCTCGGCGGCGAGTTCGCCGTAGCCGATCTCCCGCTCCTCCGGGGTGATCAGCGCGGTGCGGCCGGGATGTTCGGCGGCGATGTTCCAGAGTCCGATGTCGGTCACGGCGCACTCCTGTTCCCGGGGGCCGGCGGTTCCCACCAAGCTAGAACGCGTTTCACTTCGACGGCAAGGGCTCGTCGTCCGCGCCGAGCACCGCGTCCGCCACCGCGTGCAGCTGCGCGACGTCCCGGCAGCCCACCAGCAGCACGTCCACCCCGGCCCGCCGCCAGGCGCGGACCCCGGCGCGGACCTGCTCGCGGTCGCCGATGATGGCGACGTCGTCCACCAGCTCGTCCGGCACCGCGGCGACGGCCTCGGCGCGGCGCCCGGCCTGGAAGTGCGCGGTGATCTCCTCGACCGCGGCGGTGTAGCCCATCCGCCGGAACAGGTCGGCGTGGAAGTTCATCCGGGTCGCGCCCATGCCGCCGATGTAGAGTGCCAGCGACGGCTTGACCTGCTCCTTCGCCGCGGCCGGATCGTCGGTGACCACGACCTGGCACGTGGCGGCGACCTCGAACCCGGCGCGGTCCCGCCGCGCACCGGGCCGGGCGAAGCCGTCGGCGAGCCACTGCTGGTAGAGCGGGGCGGCGCGCAGCGAGAAGTACACCGCGATCCAGCCGTCGGCGATCTCCGCGGTCTGCGCCACGTTGCGCGGCCCCTCGGCGCCGAGCCAGATCGGCAGGTCCGCGCGCAGCGGATGGGTGATCGGCCGCAGCGACTTGCCGAGCCCGAGCGCGCCCGGACCGGTGGCCGGCAGCGGGTAGTGCGGGCCGTCGTTGCGCACCGGCGCCTCGCGGGCCAGCACCTGGCGCACCACGTCGACGTATTCCCTGGTGCGCGCCAAGGGTTTCCCGAACGGGGCGCCGTACCAGCCCTCCACGACCTGCGGCCCGGAGACGCCGAGCCCGAGCACGTGGCGCCCGCCGGAGAGGTGGTCGAGGGTGAGCGCGTGCATCGCGCAGGCCGCCGGGGACCGCGCGGACAGCTGCGCCACCGAGGTGCCCAGCCGCACCCGGCTGGTGGCGCTGCCCCACCAGGCCAGCGGGGTGAACGCGTCGGAACCCCAGGACTCGGCGGCGAAGACCCCGTCGAAACCGGCGGATTCGGCGGCGGCGACCAGTGCCGGGGCGTCCGCCGGGGGCGCCGCTCCCCAATATCCGAGTTGCAGTCCGAGCCGCACGGCGGGCCTCCTCGCGTCGGGGTGCGGCCGGGTGGCCGCGGCTGCCCCCATCGTGCGCCGAACGTTGCCGCCTTGGCGAGAACATGTTTCACTTCATCGCGTGACCGAGATCGCGGAACCGCTCAGCGCCCCGCTCGAAGTCGGCTTCGACTACACCCGTTCGCCGGGCCCCGTGCTCGGCCGCTTCGCCGCCGGGTTGCGGCAGCGGCGGATCACCGGGGTGCGCGGCTCGGACGGCCGGGTGCACGTGCCCGCCGTCGAGCACGACCCGGTCACCGCCGCCCCGCTCGACGAGCTCGTCGAGGTCGGCGACACCGGGACGGTGCGCAGCTGGTCGTGGATCCCGGAACCGCTCGAAGGCCAGCCGCTGCCGCACGCGTTCGCCTGGGCGTTGGTGCGGCTGGACGGGGCGGACACCGCGCTGCTGCACGCGGTGGACGGCGGGTCGCCGGACCGGATGCGCACCGGGATGCGGGTGCGGGCGCGGTGGGCGGCGGAACGGGTCGGCGGCATCCGGGACATCGCCTGCTTCGACCCGGTTCCCGACGGTCCCGATTCCCTCGGCGACACCGATTCGCCCGGCGGTTCCGGTTCTCCCGGCGACACCGATTCACCCGGTGATGCCGGTGCGCCCGGCAACACCACCTCCTCCGCGCCGCGGGACGACTCCGGCCTCGAACCCGTGCAGCTGCTGACCACCCCGATCCACCTGCACTACCGGCATTCCGCCTCCCCGGAGGAGAGCCGCTACCTGCGCGGCCTCGCCGAGGGCCGGTTGCTGGGCCAGCGGTGCCCGGCCTGCCGCAAGGTCTACATCCCGCCGCGCGGCGCCTGCCCCACCGACGGCGTGCCCACCGAGCAGGAGGTGGAGCTCCCGGACACCGGAATCGTCACGACGTTCTGCATCGTCAACGTCCCGTTCCTGGGCCAGCGCATCACCCCGCCCTACGTCGCGGCCTACGTGCTGCTCGACGGTGCGGACATCGCGTTCCTGCACCTGGTGCTGGGGTGCGCGGCCGAGGAGGTCCGGATGGGCATGCGGGTGCGGGCGGAGTGGAAGCCGCGCGCCGAGTGGGACACGACGTTGCGCAACATCGACCACTTCCGCCCGTCCGGTGAACCGGACGCGCCGTACGAGTCCTACGCCCACCACCTGTGACCGCCCGCCGGCGTTGGGAGCGCGCATGACCGACAGCGATGTGGCCGTCGTGGGTTTCGCCCAGGCGCCGAACGTCCGCGCCACCAGCGGCACCACGAACGGCGTGGAGATGCTGGTGCCGGTGTTCGAGGAACTGCTCTCCGGCGCCGGGATGCGCACGGAGGACGTGGGTTTCTGGTGCTCGGGTTCCTCGGACTACCTGGCGGGCCGGGCGTTCTCGTTCATCGCGGCGATCGACGCGATCGGCGCGTTCCCGCCGATCAACGAGTCGCACGTGGAGATGGACGCGGCGTGGGCGCTGTACGAGGCGTGGGTGAAGATCCGCGCCGGCGAGGTGGACACGGCGCTGGTGTACGGCTTCGGCAAGTCCTCGGCGGGTGAGCTGCGGCGGGTGCTGGCGATGCAGCTGGACCCGTACTTCGCCGCGCCGCTGTGGCCGGACTCGGTGGGCGTCGCGGGGTTGCAGGCGCGGCTCGGCCTGGAGTCCGGGGCGTTCGCCGAGCAGGACATGGCGGAGGTCGCGGCCCGCTCGCGCGCCGACGCCGAGCACAACCCGCACGCGCAGCTGTCCGGCCGGGTGCTGGTCGCGGAGCTGCTAGCGCGGCCGTACCTGGCGGATCCGCTGCGCGCGCACGACTGCGCGCCGATCACCGACGGAGCCTCGGCGGTGCTGCTGGCGAGCGCGGGGCGGGCCCGGGAACTGCGGGACCGCCCGGCGTGGATCACCGGGGTGGAACACCGCATCGAGTCGGCCGAGCTGGGCGGCCGGGACCTCACCGCTTCACCGTCCACCGCGGACGCGGGGCGGGCGGCGGGCGCCGACGGCGTCGAGCTCGCCGAGCTGCACGCGCCGTTCACCCACCAGGAGCTGCTGCTGCGCGACGCCCTCGGCCTCGGCGGGTCGGTGCGGATCAACCCCTCGGGCGGGGCGTTGTGCGGCAATCCGATGTTCGCCGCCGGGCTCACCCGGATCGGCGAGGCGGCGCGGCGCGTGTGGTCGGGCGAGGCGGGAAAGGTCCTCGCGCACGCCACCAGCGGACCCGCGTTGCAGCAGAACCTCGTGTGCGTGATGGAGGGCTGATGGGCAAGCAGATCGCCGCGGTGCTCGGAACCGGCCAGACCCGGCACGCCAGCCGCCGCACCGACGTGTCGATGGCCGGGTTGTGCCGGGAGGCGGTGGACCGGGCGATGGCCGACGCCGAGGTCGGCTGGGACGAGGTGGACGCGGTCGTCGTCGGCAAGGCCCCCGACCTGTTCGAGGGTGTGATGATGCCGGAGCTGGTGCTCGCCGATGCGTTGGGCGCCACCGGGAAACCGCTGCTGCGGGTGCACACCGCCGGTTCCGTGGGCGGCTCGACCGCGAACGTGGCGGCGAGCCTGGTGCAGGCCGGGGTGCACCGCCGCGTGCTGGCGGTGGCGTTCGAGAAGCAGTCCGAGTCGAACGCCATGTGGGCGCTGTCGATCATGCCGCCGTTCTCGATGCCGGTGGGCGCGGGCGCGGGCGGCTACTTCGCCCCGCACGTGCGCTCCTACATCCGCCGTTCCGGCGCCCCGCCGCACATCGGGGCGATGGTGGCGGTCAAGGACCGGCGCAACGGCAGCCGCAACCCGTGGGCACACGTGCGGCAGGCGGACCTGACGGTGGAATCGGTGCTGGCCTCGCAGATGCTGTGGGATCCGATCCGCTACGACGAGACCTGCCCGTCCTCGGACGGGGCGTGCGCGATGGTGCTCGGCGACGAGCACGCCGCCGCGGCCACCGGCCGCCCGGTGGCCTGGATCCACGCCACGGCGATGCGCACCGAGCCGACCACGTTCGCCGGCCGCGACCAGGTGAGCCCGCAGGCCGGGCGGGACGCGGCGGCGGCGCTGTGGGCGCAGGGCGGCATCAACGACCCGATGTCCGAAGTGGACGTCGCCGAGCTCTACGTGCCGTTCTCCTGGTTCGAGCCGATGTGGCTGGAGAACCTGGGTTTCGCCGCCGAGGGCGAGGGCTGGAAGCTCACCGAATCGGGCGAGACGGCGATCGGCGGCAGGCTGCCGGTGAACCCGTCCGGTGGTGTGCTGTCGTCGAACCCGATCGGCGCCTCCGGGATGCTGCGGTTCGCCGAGGCGGCGATGCAGGTGATGGGCCGGGCGGGCGAGCACCAGGTGGACGGGGCGCGCACCGCGCTCGGGCACGCCTACGGCGGGGGCTCGCAATACTTCTCGATGTGGGTCGTGGGCGCCGCGCGGCCCGGGGAGCGCTGATGGAGTTCACGTTGTCCGTGGCCATGTGCCCGCTGCCGGAGCTGACCGCGCTGGCACGCGCGGCGGAGGAGGCCGGGTTCGCCGCGATCGCGCTGCCGGACTCGCTGTTCTACTCCGAGCACGTCGCCGCCGACTACCCGTACACCCCCGACGGCGAGCGGATGTGGACCGAGGAGACGCCGTGGACCGATCCGCTGGTGGCGGCCGCGGCGATGGGCGCGGTGACCGAGCGGCTGCGGTTCTACACCTCGGTGCTGAAGCTGGGCCCGCGCAATCCGCTGCTGCTGGCGCGGCAGGTGGCGTCGGTGGCGGCGCTGACCGGGGACCGGTTCGGGCTCGGCGTCGGCATCGGCTGGACGCCGGAGGAGTTCGAGTGGTGCGGGGCGCCGTTCGAGCGGCGCGGAGCGCGGGTGGACGAGGCGATCGAGGTGCTGCGCCTGGTGCTCGGCGGCGGGATGGTGGAGCACCACGGCGAGTTCTTCGACTTCGACCGGCTGCAGATGTCCCCCGCCCCCGGCCGCCGAGTGCCGATCTACGTCGGCGGGCACACCGAGCGGGCGCTGCGGCGGGCGGCGGCCCGCGGGGACGGCTGGTCCTCGGCGATGATGCGGATCGCCGAGCTGCGCACCACCATCGCCCGGCTCGGCGAGCTGCGCGCCGAGTTCGGCCGCGAGGCGGAGCCCTTCGAGATCCAGGCGGTGTGCGTGGACCGATTCGGCGCGGACGGCTACCGGGAGCAGGAGGCGGCGGGCGTGACCGATGCGATCGTGGTGCCGTGGGTGCTCGACGGCCACGGTTTCGACGCGGACATCGAGGTGAAGCGGGATTCGCTGCGGCGCTTCGCCGACGAGGTGATCCACCCGCTGGCGGCGGCCGGATGAGCGGCCCGGATGCGACGGAGGCGACGATGACCGGTTCGGTGCGGTGGGACGCGACCGAGGCCGACCACCCGGCGCGGCGGGCGGCGCGGGCCTCGATGGCGGCGGTGGCGCGCGGCGCGAAGGCGGACTGGCTGGCGCTGTTCGCCGCGGACGCGCTGGTGCAGGACCCGGTGGGCCCGTCCCCGCTGGACCCGTCCGGGCAGGGGCATCGGGGCACGGCGGCGATCGGCGCGTTCTGGGACTCGGTGATCGCCGGGGCGGCGAGCCTGCACTTCCACGTGCACGACTCGTTCGCCGCCGGCTCGGAGGTCGCCAACACCGGCCGCATCCGCACCCACCTCCCCGACGGCGCGACGATGGACGCCGACGGCGTCTTCCTCTACCGCGTGGACGACACCGGCCTGCTCATCTCGATGCGAGCCTTCTGGGAATTCGACCGAGCAATGGCAACCCTCACCACCAACCCGTGAACCACCCCGAGCGGCCAGCAATCAGTTGCCCGTCAGCGGCGAAGCCGCTGAGCAGCGACCCAGCACGCAGCCGTACCACCCGCGGGTTCTCAGCGGGATTCTCGCGAGGACAGCTTTTTCGCCTGTGGCGGAGCCACCGGTGAAAAAGATCCCGCAGCGAGAATCCCGCTGAGGTTCCGCCACCCCAGTGCTACGCAAACCGAGTTGTTCAAGACAGCCGTTCAGTCGAGGACAGCCGTTGCTTCTAGTTCTATGAGCATGTCCGGTTCTGCTAGGGCGGCCACCCCGATGCCGGTGAACGGGGGCAGCGCGGCCCCGCCCAGCTTCGCGCTCGCCCGCGCCCGCCCCGCCATGAACTGCTCGAACTTCTCCGGCGTCCAGTCCACCAGGTAGGCAGTCAGCTTCGCCACGTCCGCGAACGAGGCGCCCGCCGCCGCCAGCGCGGTGGCGACGTTGAGGTAGGCCTGCTCGACCTGCGCGGCGACATCGCCCGTCCCGACCGGGTTCCCGTGCTCGTCGCGGGCGACCTGCCCGGCCACGAACACCAGCTTCGACCCGGTGGCGACCGACACCTGCCGGTACAGCTCGACCTCCGGCAGCCCGTCCGGGTTCACCAGAGTGATGGCCATCGTGCACCTCCGTGCTCTCTTGTGGTTACCGGGAAACCGTAGGAGAGTGCCGCGTGACGTGGAAGAACGCACTTTTCCGTAACCGAGGAACCTGATGGGAACCGAGAACTTCACCAGCCCGCTCGGGGACGAGGCGGACCTGCGGCGCGCCGACTCGCTCGCGCGGGAGATCTTCACCGAGGTCGCCAACAAGTGGGCGTTCCTCATCATCGACCTGCTCGGAGAGGGCAGCCTGCGCTTCAGCGAGCTGCGCGGGCGGATCGACGGCATCAGCCACAAGATGCTCACCCAGAACCTGCGGATGCTGGAGCGCAACGGCCTGCTGGAACGCACCGTGCACCCGGTGGTGCCGCCGCGGGTGGACTACGAGCTCACCGAACCGGGGCGGGCGTTGCGGCAGGTGGTGCACGGGATGTGCGACTGGACCCACACCCACCTAGCGGCCATCGAAGCCGCCCGCCGGGGGTTCGGGGGATAGCTGGTTCGTCTGCGGCGGGGTGGGTCAGCGGTAGCGGACTTGGAGTTCCTTGATGCCGTTGAGCCAGCCGGAGCGCAGGCGGCGGGGTTCGCCGGCCTTGGCGATGCCGGGCATCCGGTCGGCGATGGCCTGGAAGATGAGGTCGATCTCCAGCCGGGCCAGGTTCGCCCCGAGGCAGTAGTGCGCGCCGGTGCCGCCGAACCCGACGTGCGGGTTGGGGTCGCGGGTGATGTCGAAGCGCTCCGGTTCGTCGAAGACCTCGGGGTCGAAGTTGGCGGAGCTGTAGAACATCGCGACCCGCTCGCCGCGCCCGATCGCCACCCCGTTCAGCTCGGTGTCGGCGAGCGCGGTGCGCTGGAAGGACATCACCGGGGTCGCCCAGCGCACGATCTCGTCGGCGGTGGTGGCGGGGCGCTGCTCCTTGAACAGCTCCCACTGCTCGGGGTGGTCGAGCATGGCGAGCATGCCGTGGGTGATGGCGTTGCGGGTGGTCTCGTTGCCCGCGACCGCGAGCAGCAGCACGAAGAAACCGAACTCGTCGTCGCTGAGCGCGTGCCCGTCCACGTCGGCCTGCACGAGCTTGGTGACGATGTCGTCCATCGGGCAGCCGCGGCGCTGCTCGGCCATGCCCATGCTGTAGCCGAGCAGTTCGGTGGCGGCGGCGGCCGGGTCGATGGAGTACTCGGGGTCGTCGTAGGCGATCATCTGGTTCGACCAGTCGAAGATGTTCTTCCGGTGCTCCTGCGGGACCCCGAGCAGTTCGGCGATGGCCTGCAGCGGGAGTTCGCAGGCGACGTCGGTGACGAAGTCGCCGGTGCTGCCGGTGAGCGCGGTCTCGACGATGCGTTCGGCGCGTTCCCGCAGCGCGTCGCGGAGGCCGTTGATGGCGCGCGGGGTGAAGCCGCGGGCGACGATGCCGCGCAGCTTGGTGTGCTCGGGCGGGTCCATGTTGAGCAGGATGAACCGCTGCATCTCGATCTGCTCGCGGTTCATCTCGGAGGTGAAGCGGGTGATCGCGGTGTTCTCCCAGGAGGAGTACACGTCGCTGCGGCGCGAGACCTCCTTGACCTCGGCGTGCCTGCTCACCACCCAGTAGCCCTCGTCGTCGTAGCCGGCCTTGCCGCGGGGCAGCGGGTTCCACCACACCGGTGCGGTGCGCCGGAGTTCGGCGAACTCGCGCATGGGCAGCCGTTCGGCGTAGAGGTCGGGGTCGGTGAAGTCGAAGCCGGGCGGGATGTGGGGGCAGACCACTGGCAACCTCCTGCGGGCCGCACGGAGACACGAGTCCACGAAAGAGAACTTGTTCTATGTGAACCGAACCACATCCGATCTGGTTAGTAAACCCCCGTAACAGTGATGATCACGCGGTGCGTCCGGATTCTCCCCCATTACGACGCGCCCCTGCGGCACGACCTTGTCGGTAACGAGAACAAGTTCTACATTGAAACTTCCGGTCGTTCATGCCGAAGGGAGACGAACGGTGGGCACTCCGGTGATCGTGGACGCGGCACGCACTCCGATCGGCAGGCGCCGGGGCGCGCTCTCCGGCCTGCACCCCGCGGAACTGCTCGGGACCGCCCAGCGCGGCCTGCTCGACCGGGCCGGCCTCGCCCCGGAACTCGTCGAGCAGGTCGTCGGCGGCTGCGTCACCCAGGCGGGCGCGCAGGCCGGCAACATCACCCGCACCTCCTGGCTGCACGCGGGCCTGCCCGAGACGACCGGCTGCACCACCGTCGACGCCCAGTGCGGCTCGGCCCAGCAGGCCGCGCACCTGGTCGCCGGGCTGATCAGCACCGGTGCCGTGGACGTCGGCATCGCCTGCGGCGTGGAGGCGATGAGCCGGGTGCCGCTGGGCGCCAACCTCGGCACCGAGGCGGGACGGCCGCGCCCCGACAGCTGGGACCTCGACCTGCCGAACCAGTACCTGGCCGCCGACCGCATCGCCGAACGGCGCGGCCTGGACCGCGCCGAGGTGGACCTGTTCGGGCTGCGCTCGCAACGGCTCGCCCGCGCCGCCTGGGACGAAGGCCGGTTCGCCCGCGAGATCGTGCCGACCCGCGCCCCCGCCCCCGACGGCGGCACCCACCTGGTCACCCGGGACGAGGGACTGCGCGAGACCAGCGCGGAAGCGCTCGCCGGGCTGAAACCCGTGCTGGACGCCGGATTCCACACCGCGGGCACGGCCTCGCAGATCTCCGACGGCGCCGCCGCGGTGCTGCTCGCCGACGCCGACCGGGCCGCCGCGCTCGGCCTGCGCCCGCGGGCCCGGATCGTCGCGCAGTGCCTCGTCGGTGCCGAGCCGTACTACCACCTGGACGGGCCAGTGCAGGCCACCGCGAGGGTGCTGGAGCGGTCCGGGATGAAGATCGGCGACATCGACCTGTTCGAGGTGAACGAGGCGTTCGCCTCCGTCGTGCTGTCCTGGGCCGCGGTGCACCGGCCCGACCTGGAGCGGGTGAACGTCAACGGCGGCGCGATCGCGCTGGGCCACCCGGTCGGCGCCACCGGGGCCCGGCTGATCACCAGCGCGCTGCACGAACTGGAGCGGCGGGACGCGAGCACCGCGCTGATCACGATGTGCGCGGGCGGTGCGCTGTCCACCGGGACCATCATCGAGCGGATCTGAGGCCGTGGACGTCCCGGAGACGGTGCCCGCCGCCCTCGACCTCGCCGCCGAGCGGTTCGCCGAGCGCGCCGCCGTCGTCGATCCGGCGCTGCGGCTGACCTTCCGTGAGCTGCGCGAGCAGGTCCGCGAGCTGGCGGGTTTCCTGCTCGCCGAAGGCGTCCGGGCCGGGGACCGGGTGGCGCTGAACTCGCCGAACACGGGGCACTGGGTGGTGGCGGCGCTGGCCGCGCTGCACGTGGGCGCGGTGCTGGTGCCGATCAACACCCGGTTCACCGCGGCCGAGACCCGCGATGTGCTGGTGCGCAGCTCGGCGAGCGCACTGGTGGTGGCCGACACCTTCCTCGGGCGGGACCGGCTGCGGGAGCTGCGCGCGCAGGGAGGGGAGCCGACCGGCACCCCGGTGTCCGGCCTGCCCGCGCTGCGCACGGTCCTGCGCATCCCGGTGGAGGGCGCCGCGGCACCGCTGCCGCGCTGCGCGGACTGGGCCGAGGTCGGTGACCGCTCGCTCCCGGCCGACCGGGTGGACGAGGCCGCCGCCCGGGTGCGCGGCACCGATCCCAGCGACCTGCTCTACACCTCCGGGACCACCGGGCGCAGCAAGGGCGTGCTCAGCGCGCACCGCCAGGCTCTCGCCGTCGCCGACGCGTGGGCGACCTGCGGGCGCGTCGACGAGGCGGACCGGTACCTGGTGGTGAACCCGTTCTTCCACAGCTTCGGCTACAAGGCGGGCATCCTGGTGTGCCTGCTGCGCGGGGCGGCGATCGTGCCGGTGCCGGTGTTCGACACCCGCGCGGTGCTGGAACTGGTGCACCGCGAGCGGATCACCGTGCTGCCCGGGCCGCCCACCGTCTACCAGTCCATCTTGGACGATCCGGCGCGCGCCGAGCACGACCTCTCCAGCCTGCGGCTGGCCGTCACCGGTGCGGCCTCGGTGCCGCGGGTGCTGGTGGAGCGGATGCAGCGGGAGCTCAGCTTCGACACCGTGCTCACCGCCTACGGGCTGACCGAGGCCGTGGTCGCGACCATGTGCCGCCCGGAGGACGACGACGCGGTGGTCGCCACCACCTGCGGGCGCCCCACCGCCGGCTTCGAACTGCGCATCGCGGGCGCCGACGGCCGCGCCCTGCCCACCGGCGAGGTCGGCGAGGTGCTGCTGCGCGGCCCGAACACGATGCTCGGCTACCGGGACGAACCGGCGCAGACCCGCGCCGCCGTCGACGCGGACGGCTGGCTGCACACCGGCGACCTCGGCCGGGTGGACCGCGCGGGCAGGCTCACCATCACCGACCGGCTCAAGGACATGTACGTCTGCGGCGGGTTCAACGTGTACCCGGCCGAGGTCGAGCAGGCGATCGCGCGGCTGCCCGGCGTCGCCGAGGCCGCGGTGGTCGGCGTGCCCGATGCCCGCCTCGGCGAGGTCGGGAAGGCCTACGTGGTCGCCGCCCCCGGCCACCGGCTCACCGCCGACGAGGTCCTGGCCCACTGCCGCGAGCACCTCGCCAACTTCAAGCTCCCCCGCCACGTCGAGTTCCGCGCCGCCCTCCCCCGCACC
>NZ_JAIUKB010000164.1:0-25044 GCF_020176785.1 Saccharopolyspora sp. 6V
GGGCGTGCTGGGCGGGGGGGGGGTCGCCTGCGGCGCGGTCTGCTGGGCCGGCCGCGCCCCCCCCCCCCCCCGCCCCCGCGGGGCGGGGGGGGGGGGCCCCCCCCCCACGTCCGGGGGCTGGCAGGATGGGGCGCATGTTGCGCGTGGGCCTCAGCGGCGGGATCGGGTCGGGCAAGTCGACGGTGGCGGCGCGGCTCGTGGAGCTGGGCGCGGTGCTGATCGACGCGGACCGGCTGGCCCGCGAGGTCGTCGAACCGGGCAGCCCGGGGCTGGCGGAACTGGTCGAGCGGTTCGGGCCGCAGATCCGCACCGCGGACGGCGCGCTGGACCGCCCCGCGCTGGCCCGCGTCGCGTTCGCCGACGAGCAGGCCCGCGCCGACCTCAACGCCATCACCCACCCGAAGATCGGCGAGCTCACCGCGCAGCGCATGGCGCAGGCCCCGGCGGACGCGGTCGTGGTGCACGACGTCCCGCTGCTGGTGGAGAACGACTACGCGGCGAACTACCACCTGGTGATCATCGTGGACGCTCCGGAGGAGGAGCGGGTGCGGCGGCTGACCGGGCGCGGCCTCGACGCGGCGGACGCGCGAGCGCGGATCCGCGCGCAGGCCACCGACGAGCAGCGCCGGGAGGCCGCCGATGTGTGGCTGGACAACACGGGCCCGGTCGAGGACCTGATCGCCGAGGTGGACCGGCTGTGGTTCGACCGGCTGGTGCCCTACGAGCGCGGGGTGCGCGAACGGCAGCGGCCGCCGCGGAAGCCGCCGGTGCTCGCCGAACCCGACCCGGAGTGGCCGCGCACCGCGCGCCGGCTCGGCGCCCGGGTGCTGCGCGCGGCGGGTGAGGCCGGGCTGCGGATCGACCACGTCGGTTCGACCTCGGTGCCCGGGTTCCCGGCGAAGGACGTCATCGACCTGCAGCTGTCGGTGCGGTCGCTGGCCGAGGCCGATGCGATCGCGGAGGCGCTGGCCGACGCCGGCTTCCCGGCCGACGACGGGATCCAGCGGGACAACCCGCACCCCTTCGACCCGGAGCCGGAGCACTGGCTCAAGCGCTACCACAACTCGGCGGACCCGGGACGTCCGGTGAACCTGCACGTGCGGGTGCACGGCGGGCCGGGTTGGCGGGTGGCGCTGCTGCTGCGGGACTGGTTGCGGGCGGAGCCGGAGGCGCGCGCGGACTACCTGGCCGTGAAGCGCGACCTCGCGGCCCGCCACGACACCCCCGAGGCCTACGCGGCGGCCAAGGAACCGTGGTTCCCCACCGCACTTCCGAAAGCCCAGGAATGGGCGGACCGAACCAACTGGACCCCACCCCAGGACTGAAACCAGATCTTTCTCCTGTCGGCGGCGAAGCCGCTGAGTCGCCGACCACGCACGCAGCAGGACCACCCGCGGGTTCTCAGTTGCTTCCTCGCGAGGACAGCGTTTTCTCCTGTGGCGGAGCCACCGGTGAAAACGATCCCGCAGCGAGGAAGCCGCTGAGGTTCCGCCACCCGCCCCGATGCCAAGAAGACCAGAAAAACTCACCAGAGTTCGAAGATGCCTCGGTGGGCGAGCCACTGGTTGATGTCCCGGTGCCTGCTGATCTCCTCGAAGGTCCGGTGCACGGTGCGCAGCGCGTAGTCGGCTTCGCTGAGCCGGATCATGCCGGCGGAGATGGCGGTGGCGAACTCCTCGGCCTGCACGATGCGCGCGGAGCCGTGGTCCGGGACCTGCAGGCCGAGCAGCAGATCGGTCACCGTCCACGATCGGGTGTCGCGTTCGACGTGAACGACGGTGAGCATGCTCGGTTCCCGCCGGGAGTGCCTGCGCCGGGACCGGCGGCGGGTGAGCCGCAGGCCGAGGTCCGGCATCAGCCAGGTGACCTCGCCTTCGTGCGCGGGATCCTCGGGCGTCGCGTATTCGAGGGAGAGCCCCCAGTGCTCCACCTGGCATCGATCCAAGGGCACGACGGCGCCCGAAGAATGCGAACGCTGCGCAGCGAACAGATCGATGGTGTCCACCAGCTGAGGAGTGATTACGGCGCCCACGACTTCAGACAGTAGCGCCGTTTTCGAGGCCCGCGATCGTCAGCACCGTTCTTTAACATAACTTTCCCGTCCTCGTCGGATATCGATTCGGCCCGTGCGCGGGCCATCACCGATTCGGCGGTACGAGCGACGGCCGGGCCACGGGATCGTGGGTGGATTGCCCGGACCAGGACAGCTCGATGCCGAGTTCCCGCATCCAGTCGTCCAGCCGGTTCCCGTGCCTGGCGAGCCCTTCCAACGCGGTGCAGGCGGCGCGCATGGCTCGTTCCGCGGTCCGCTCGTCGAGCAGTTCCGACCGCACGGCCAGCAGGAACTCGTCGACGTCGATCAACTGCGCTTCGCGGCCGTCGGCGACGAGCAGGTCGAGGTAGTGGTCCTCGGAACGCCACCACCGCGGTCCGGGTTCGATGCGGGCGACGTCCACGTAGTAGTCCCAGCCGTCCGCGCGGCCCGGGTGGTGTTCCCAGCGGGTGATGCGGAGGTCGTGCTCGGGCAGCAACCAGGATTGCAGCGCCCGCAGTCTCGGGTGGGCGGGCATTCCGCGGCGGAGGTAGAGGCCGAACGGTTCGAGCCGGTATTCGTCCACGTCCCGGACGATGCTCTTGGGATCGGTGTTGGTCCCCGCTTCGACGTCGAACAGTTCGACCTTCGGCGGGTGCACGGGCAGTCCGAGGCGCTCTGCGATCTCGCGTTGCGTGGTCACCCCGCCACTGTAGGTCGGGTCCGGGGTGCGGCGGCAGGGTTGAAATCCGGGGCGGGAGGTGGTGCGCGCCTCGGCCGGCGGCACGGTGTCGGTGGGGGCTCGTACCCTCGGGGACGTGGCTTTCGCGACTGAGTACCCGACCCCGGCCGACACCACCTTCCGGCCGGTCAGCGACATCCCGCGCACCGGTGGCCGCTTCCGCATGGTCAGCGACTACGACCCGTCCGGCGACCAGCCTGCGGCGATCGACGACCTGGAACGGCGGATCAAGGCCAGCGAGGCGAACGTGGTGCTGCTGGGCGCGACGGGTACCGGCAAGTCGGCGACCACGGCGTGGCTCATCGAGCGGTTGCAGCGGCCCACGCTGGTGCTGGAGCCGAACAAGACGCTCGCGGCGCAGATGGCGAACGAGATGCGGGAGTTCTTCCCGGACAACGCCGTCGAGTACTTCGTCAGCTACTACGACTACTACCAGCCGGAGGCGTACGTCCCGCAGACCGACACCTACATCGAGAAGGACTCGTCGATCAACGAGGACGTGGAGCGGCTGCGGCACTCGGCGACCTCGAACCTGCTGAGCAGGCGGGACTGCGTGGTCGTGTCCTCGGTGTCGTGCATCTACGGCCTGGGCACGCCGCAGTCGTACCTGGACCGGTCGATCCCGCTGGAGGTCGGCGGTGAGATCGACCGGGACATGCTGCTGCGGGCGCTGGTGGACGTGCAGTACACCCGCAACGACATCGCGTTCGCGCGCGGCACGTTCCGGGTGCGCGGCGACACGGTCGAGGTGATCCCGGCGTACGAGGAGCTGGCGGTGCGCGTCGAGCTGTTCGGCGACGAGATCGAACGGCTCTACTACCTGCACCCGCTGACCGGCGAGATCGTCCGCGAGGTCGACGAGGTGCGGATCTTCCCGGCGACCCACTACGTGGCGGGGCCGGAGCGGATGGAGAAGGCGATCCGCGGCATCGAGGGCGAGCTGGAGGAGCAGCTGGCGAAGCTGGAGAAGCAGAACAAGCTGCTCGAAGCCCAGCGGCTGCGGATGCGCACCCAGTACGACATCGAGATGATGCGCCAGGTCGGCTTCTGCTCCGGCATCGAGAACTACTCGCGGCACATCGACGGCCGCGAGGCGGGCACGGCGCCCGCGACGCTGCTGGACTACTTCCCGGACGACTTCCTGCTGGTCATCGACGAGTCGCACCAGACGGTGCCGCAGGTCGGCGGCATGTACGAGGGCGACATGTCCCGCAAGCGCACCCTGGTCGAGCACGGCTTCCGGCTGCCCAGCGCGATGGACAACCGGCCTTTGACCTGGGAGGAGTTCGCCGACCGCATCGGGCAGACGGTGTACCTGTCGGCGACGCCCGGCCCGTACGAGATGGGGCGGGCCGGCGGCGAGTTCGTCGAGCAGGTGATCCGCCCGACCGGACTGGTCGACCCGGAGGTGGTGGTGAAGCCGACCGAGGGCCAGATCGACGACCTGGTCGGCGAGATCCGGGACCGCGCCGAGCGCGACGAACGGGTGCTGGTCACGACGCTGACGAAGAAGATGGCCGAGGACCTCACCGACTACTTCCTGGAGCTCGGCGTGCGGGTGCGCTACCTGCACTCGGAGGTGGACACGCTGCGGCGGGTGGAGCTGCTGCGGCAGTTGCGGCTCGGCGAGTTCGACGTGCTGGTCGGCATCAACCTGCTGCGGGAGGGCCTGGACCTGCCGGAGGTGTCGCTGGTGGCGATCCTGGACGCCGACAAGGAGGGCTTCCTGCGCTCCGGGACGAGCCTGGTGCAGACGATCGGGCGCGCGGCGCGCAACGTCTCCGGCCAGGTGCACATGTACGCGGACAAGATCACCGATTCGATGCAGCACGCCATCGACGAGACGAACCGGCGCCGCGCCAAGCAGATCGCCTACAACACCGAGCGCGGCATCGATCCGCAGCCGCTGCGCAAGAAGATCGCCGACATCCTGGACCGCGTCTACACCGAGTCGGAGGACACCGAGGAGTCGGTGGCGGTCGGCGGTTCCGGCCGCAACTCCTCGCGCGGCAAGAAGCCCAGCGGTGAGGCGGTGGCCTCGTCCGGGGTGCTGGAGGGCCGCGACACGAGCTCGATGCCGCGGGCGGAGCTGGCGGACCTGGTGCAGCAGCTCAACGACCAGATGATGAACGCGGCGCGGGAGCTGCAGTTCGAGCTGGCCGCGCGGCTGCGGGACGAGATCCACGACCTGAAGAAGGAGCTGCGCGGCATGGACGCGGCCGGGATCAAGTAGGACCCGCCGCCCGCGCCGGAGCGGGCGGGGTCAGGGCCAGCGGCGATCCGTCGCCGAGCCCTTGGCCGTCGGTGGTGTCCGGCGGCGCGCGTTCGCAGCGGGCTCGTCGTGGAACAGGACGGCTCCGACCGGGGATCGGCGCGGGCGCTCGGCATCGTGACGTGTCGTTCGAGGGGGAAGTGGCGCTCCGCGGCGGCGCGGAACGCCGGTTTCGACGGGGCTGTCATATCGACTGGTTCGCCGGCCAGGGACACCGGGGATGAGAGCGTCGCTGCGCTCGCTTTCGGCGCTTTCGTCCGGCGGGTCGTTCTCGTCGTTCGTGTTCGTGGAATATGACCGTCGTGAATGTGCGCGCATTCGACGGCGGCAATTTCCGATCTTGATGACGTTGTAGATCTTTCCCCTTCGGGGTGGTCGAATTGTGCGCGCGGGCGGGTTCGCGCTGCTCCGCGGGTGGTCCGGGTGGCTGCGCATTGGCCCGATCGGGTTTCACCGCCCGGCGGTATCGTCTTTCCGGTAAAAGAGCGTTGACCGCTCGGTCCGGATCTTTGTAATCTCCTTTTCTCGCTCTTCCGGGTGCGGTGGGGAATTGACCGGGGGAGTCGTGCAGCGCGGATCGGGGGATCTCATGGTGCGGCACGCGAGCAGATCGTTGTGCGGACGCGAGCGGGAACTGCGGTTGGTCCGGGAATTCCTGGTGCGCCCGGAACGCGGCGGCATCCCGGTGAGCCGGCCGGTTCCCGTCCTCGTCTTCTGCGGTACCAGCGGTACCGGGAAGACGGCGCTGCTCGACGAGCTCGCGGCCCGGATGGACGGCAACGTGCCGTGCGCCCGGCTGGACTGCGCGCGGATCGACGGTTCACCGGTGCCGCGCGTGCTGGCGGACCTCGCCGCTCAGCTGAGCAGGCCCTGCAAGGGCTACGGGATGCTGGAGTTCCCCCGGTTCATCGCGGGGCACCTCGCGCTCGGGCCGCGCCTGGACCCCACCAGCCGGCCCGCGGCGCGCAGGCAGGTCGAGGAGTCGCTGGCCACCTACCCGAAGATCAGCGATCCGCCGGGATTCCTGGCCTCGCTCGCCGGCGGGACGGCCGCCGCGGTGGGCGGGAACCTGCCGGACCTGGTGCTGAGCGGCATCAACGCGCTGCGGCGCGCCCGGTGGCAGTGGGGCGACGAACGGGCCTGGTACGGGCACCAGGACCGGGGCTTGGACCGCGATCCGGTGGACGTGCTGGTCGACCTCAACCGCAAGGCCCGCGCGGACGTGCCGGACGTCGCGCAGGAAGTGGGCGAAGTGCTGTGGGCCGCGTTCCTGGCGGACCTGCGGAACGGGTTCCGCAGCGGGTGGACGGCCGATCGCCGCACGCTGAACTGCGCCGTGCTGCTCGACGATGCGGACGCCGTACCGGAACTGCTGCGGGGACTGGAAGCCGCGCGCCGGCGGCGCGGGACGGCCGCGGCCGAGGACCCGGATCCGCTGACCGCGGTGGCCACCGCGCACGTCGACCCGCTCGCGCGCGGCGGGCCGGTACCGATCGACGGCGCGGGCTACGCCGACCACCTCGCGCGCTCGGCGCAGCACCGCAGGCACGGTTCGTACCCGGTGCTGCTCGGCGACCTCAGCGCGGACGCGGTCGCCGACATGGCGGCGCCGCTGAGCCCGGTGCTGGACAACTCCCGGCGCGCGGTCGCGATGCTGCACGGCTTCGCGCACGGGCACGCGCGCACCACCCGGATGTTGCTGGACGCCATCGCGGAGCAGGGCGCGGACCCGGCCGACCTGCACGGGTTGCTCGTGGGGCCGCTGACTGCCGGGGCCGGTGCGGACCGGGTGGAGTCCCTCGCGCTGAAGGCGTTCCTGCGCGGCGTTCCGCTGACCGGCCTGGAAGATCTGATCACCTGCTCCGCGGCGCGGAACTTCGCGGAGGGACAGCTGCTGGCCGAGTACCGGCCGATGCTGGCCTCGGCGGACCCGCGGCCGGTGGTGCTCGAAGCGGCGTGGTGGCCGTGCTCCGTCGACGCGGACCAGGTGATGGTCCCGGTGCTGCGCAGGCTGCTGCTGCGCAGGCTCGCCGCCCGCGGCCCGGGCGAGCGCGCCGATTGGGAGTCGGTGCACCGCTGGCTGCGCAGCCGCTGCGAGCAGGATCAGGACCTGGCCGGGGAGTTGCACTTCGCCTTGGCCCTCGGCGAGGTCGAGCAGGTGACGCGGCGGCTCGCGGACCAGCTGGACCAGATGGACGCCGTGGCTTGGCTGGCTCTCCTGGGATCGGTGTGCTCGGCGCCCAGCCGGAGCACGAGCGCGCAAGCCCCCGGCGAGCGCGTCCGCGACCTGACCAGGTGGGTCATGCCGCGCGACCTGCCGGTGGCCCCGCTGGCCCGGCTCGTCGCCGCGAAGTGGGTGGCGGCCGACCCGCTCGGCGGCGCCCGCAAGCACGAGCTGAACAGCGAGATCGCAGTCGACCTCGACGACGTCGCGCCGTACGCGCGCGACGGCCTCCCGGTGCTGCGGGCCGAGGCGGACAGGTACCGGTGAACACCGGGGTGCAGGAGGAAGCTGTGAACGCGGTGCTGGATACGAGCTTCACCCGGCCGCCGTCGCACCGGGAGTCCACCCGGCGGCGGTGGTGGCGCCGGCTGGCCGCGCTCCTGGCGGCCGCGTTGGTGTGCGGCGTGGTGGTGGCGGTCTACCAGAACGGGTGGCGAGCGGTGTCGTACGCGCACTGCGGCTCGGGCGACTGGGTGGGACCGGCCGAGCTGCGCGCGGCCGGCGTCCCCGAGGACGAGGCGGGCGCCGCGGAGTGCATGGGCGTGTCGGCGTCGTCGAACTTCGGCGTCGACGCGCTGAGCCCGGTGATGACCAGGATCGACCGGCAGAACCGGGAGGCCGCGGCCGACCCGAACCGCGCCACGGTGACGGTGGGGGTGCTGACGCCGGTGCCGAAGCGCGCCTTCGGGGCCGCGTCCGAAGACCAGGTGCGCGACCTGCTCGAAGGCGCGGCCCAAGCGCAGCAGGACGTCAACGACGACCCCAAGGGCCCTGCCCTGCAGGTCGTGGTCGCCAACGAGGGATCCGGCGAGCAGGGGTGGGCGCCGGTCGTCGATCAGCTGAAGCGGCGCACCGCGGCGGAGTCCCCGCTGGTCGCGGTCACCGGGCTCGGGGTGAGCACCAAGGAGACCCTGCTGGGGGCGCACGCGCTCGCGGACGCCGAGATCCCGATGGTGGGCGCGGTGCTCACCGCCAACGGGTTGAACGCGCGCGGGGTGGTGGAGGGGTTCGACGCCGGGGAGGACGTGCCGAGCGGTCGGATCGACGGGTTCTTCCTCGTCAGCCCGAACAACCGGCGGGAGGCGGAAGCGCTGGCGGAGCAGCTCGCGGACGAGCGGGGGACGTCGTCCTACCAGCTGGTCAAGGATCTCAACCGGGACGACTTCTACACGGTCGGCCTGGCGAACGCCCTGCAGGACGCGTTCGGGAACGGGGTGGACCGGTTCCCGATCACGTTCGCCGGGGACGCCGGCGAGGGCGAGATCGCGTTCTCGCTGGAGGATGCGGCGAAGCGCGCGTGCTCGAACGAGGGTGACGCGGTGCTGTACGGGGGTCGGTCTTCGCAACTGCTGCCGTTCCTGAAGCAGCTGGCGGCGGACTGCCCGCGCCACACCACGGTGATCACCGGCTCGGACGCCGCGAGTCTGGACCCGGCGGACGTGCCCGCCGACGTCCGGGTGGTCTACGCGGCGCTGGCGGACCCGGATGCGCTCGGGTCACCTGGGTTCAACCCGCAGGCCGCGAAGCGGTTCGGCGAGTTCCGGGAGAGGTTCGCCGACCCGGCACGTCTCGCCAACGGCTGGGCGATCATGGAGTACGACGCGATGAAGGTCGCGGCCGCGGGCATCGCGGAGGCCGTCCAGGGCGATCAGCAGGCGGTCCCGACGCCGAACTCGGTGCGCGGGCGGATCGGCGGTCACATCAGTCCGAACTACCAGATCGACGGCGCGGGTGATTCCTTCTACTTCGACGAGGACACCGGTGAGCCGCGCGGTCGGGCGATCCAGATCGTGGAGATCGAGGACCAGGAGCGGACACCCGTGCGCAACTACCCGGGCTGACCCGAGTCGCACGCGAACGCCCGGGGCTGCAGCCCCGGGCGCCGCGCCGCACCACCTCACGCGAAGGCGCTGAGCCCGGTGATGGACTTGCCGACGATGAGGGTGTTCATCTCCCGGCTGCCCTCGAAGGAGTAGACCGCTTCGGCGTCGGCGAAGAACTTCGCGACCTCGTAGTCGAGGACGATGCCGTTGCCGCCGAACAGCTCCCGCGCCCAGGCGACGACCTCGCGCATCCGGGTGGTGGTGAACGCCTTGGCCAGCGCGGCCTGCTCGGCGCCCGCCTCACCCTGCTCGGTGAGCTGGTTGAGCCGGACCACCATGCCGAACATGGCGGTGATGTTGCCGAGCATCTTCACCAGCAGGTCCTGGATCATCTGGAACCCGCCGATGGGCTTGCCGAACTGCTCGCGGCTCACCGCGTACTCGCGGGCGAGCTCGTAGGCGCGCATCGCCAGCCCCAGCGCCTGCCAGGCGACGCCGCCGCGGGTGCGGGCGAGGACCTTCGCGGTGTCCCGGAAGCTGTTGATGTTCTGCAGCCGGTCGGCCTCCGGCACCCGCGCGTCCTCGAAGACGAGGTCGGCGTTCTGCACGGTGCGCAGCGCGATCTTGCCTTCGATCTTGGTGGCGGTGACGCCGGGGGTGTCCTTGCCGACGACG
Source organism: Saccharopolyspora sp. 6V (assembly GCF_020176785.1). Lineage (NCBI taxonomy): Bacteria > Bacillati > Actinomycetota > Actinomycetes > Pseudonocardiales > Pseudonocardiaceae > Saccharopolyspora > Saccharopolyspora sp. 6V. The sequence goes on from NZ_JAIUKB010000164.1 coordinate 9,769, forward strand.
AATCCCTTCACCTGGCCGTCGGCCTCGTCGCGGGCCCACACCACGATGAGGTCGGCGAAGGTGCCGTTGCCGATCCAGCGCTTGGCGCCGTTGAGCACCCACTCGTCGCCTTCGCGCCGCGCGGTGGTGCGCATGCCGCCCGCGACGTCGGATCCGCCCTCGGGTTCGGTGAGCGCGAACGCGCCGATCTTGCGCATGGCGACCATGTCCGGCATCCAGCGGTCCCGCTGCTCCTGGTCGCCGCCGCCCTGGATGCTGCCCATCGCGAGTCCGGTGTGGACACCGGAGAACACGGCCAGCGACGGGTCGATGCGGTTGAGCTCGATGCTGAGGAAACCGGGGAACAGGGAGCTGCGCTCCTTGCCGTCGCCGTGCTCGGGGTACTGGTAGCCGGCGAGGCCGAGCTTGGCGAACTTCTCGATGGCCTCGAACGGGAATTCCGCCTTGTCCCAGGCCGGGTTGGCCAGCGGGGCGATCTCGCGCTGCAGGTAGTCGCGGATCTCGGCGAGTTCGGCGCGCTCGGAGTCGCTGAGCAGCTCGGCGTAGCCGAAGAAGTCCGGGTCGGTGCTGATCTTCTTGGGCATCGTGGCCCTCTCTCTGCGAGTGGCGGGGCGGCGTGCGCCCCGGCCGGTCAGTGCTGGTCGGCGCCGTCCGCTTCCGCGTCCAGCGCGGCGTTGATGGCGTTGTGCTTGCGGTCGCGGGTTTCGGAGCGCTCCAGGTAGGCGTGCGGACCGGACCCGTAGGCGGATTCGATCTGGCCGACGAGCTCCTCGACGGCGGCGGGCGTCAGCTCGGGGCGTCCCAGCCCCTTCCACTGCTCGGCCATCCGCAGCCCGAGGTGGCCCATCATGTGCCGGATCCCGCCGGGACCGCCGCCGAGGTGGAAGCTCTCGAACGGGCCGATCGTGGCGTAGCGGCCGCCGAGCGACGCCTTCATCACGGTGTCCAGTTCGGACGCCGAGACGACGCCGTCCAGCACCAGGCTGATGGCCTCCTGCATGATCGCGCCCTGCAACCGGTTCGCGGCGAAGCCGGGGACCTCCTTGTGCAACCGCACCGGGGTCTTGCCGAGTTCGCGGTAGAACTCGACCGTCGCCCGCACCACGTCCTCGCCGGTGCGCTCGCCCGGCACCACCTCGACCAGCGGCACCACGTGCGGCGGGTTGAACGGGTGCGCGATGAGCACCCGCGCCGCCACCTCGGCGGGCAGCTGCTCGGCGATGTCGGTGGCCACGATGCCGGAGCTCGACGAGGCCAGCACCGCGCGGGAGGGGGCGTGCTCGGCGATCTCGGCGAACAGCTCCTGCTTGAAGTCCAGCCGCTCCGGGCCGTTCTCCTGCACCAGGTCGACGCCGCGCACCGCCTCCGGCATCGAGGACGTCACCTCGATGCGGCCGAGCAGGTCGGCGGCCGAGGCGCCCGGGATGCCCGCGGCGATCGACGGGACGGCCTCGCTGAGCACCTGCGCCAGGTCGTCGCGCGGGTCGGTCAGCCGCACCTGCATGCCGCGGGCGGCGAACAGCGCGGCCCAGGACAGGCCGATGGTGCCCGCGCCGACCACCGCGACCGACTTCCACCGGAGGTCGTTGCTCGTCATGGGATTTCGCTCCTTCACTCGGCGAGGTAATCGTGGACCGGGGTCGCGGCGCCGAGCGTCAGGTCGGTGACGACGTGGCTGGCGGAGACGACCTCGCGCACCGGCAGGTCCGCCAGCGGCGCCAGCACGTGCTCGAACAGCTGGAGCCGGGCCGGGCCGGTGTGGGCTTCCTTGACGGTGATGTCGGTGATCTGCGAGCGGATCAGCTCGCACACCCGGGGTTCCCGCCCGTAGCCGGGGACGATCTTGAGCATGAACGAGGGCACCGTGATCTCGGCCTTCGCCCGCTCCAGGTCCATCGGGTGGTGCTTGTAGCCCATGGTCGCGGTGGCGACCCGCTGCGTGCCGTAGTCCAGGGTGCCCACCAGCGCCCCCTGGTCGGGGAACAACGCGGGCGAACCCAGCACCTTCGGGTAGGCGCTGGCCTCGCGACCGGCGGCGGTGGCGGCGAAGTTGTCCAGGTACATGGCGTGCAGGTACTCGCCGCGCTCGGCGCCGAGGCGCACCGGGATCGCCTGGCCGCACTCCACGTACGGGCCGAACGAGGTGACCTCGCCCATCTTCATGATCTCGAACCGCACCAGCGGCTCATCGATCTCCAGCGGCTCCGGCACCACGGCACGCAGCGCCTCCGGGTCGGTCCGGTACACGACGTTGAGGTATTCGCGGTCGGTGAACCGGGGGACCGCCGCGGCGTAGGCGGGCGCGGTGAGCGGCGTGGTGGGGCTCTGCAGGATCTGCTCGCGGTTCAACGACCGGTCTCCTTCGTGCACGGGTGGTGGAGGTGGAATTCCCCGGTGGGTGCTGCGGCAAAGCTCACCGCTGGTCGAGCTCGCGCAGCACCTCGTCGGTGTGCTGGCCGGGCAGCGGCGCGTGGCTGCGGATCGAGGCGGGGGTGGCCGAGAAGTTCACCGGCACCCCGATGGCCCGGTAGGCGCCTTCGCTGGGGTGCTCGGCCAGGTCGAGCAGGTGGCCGCCGCGGACGTAGTCGTCGGCTGCCGCGTCGTCGAGCTTGAGCACCGGCCCGACCGGGATGCTGTGCTTGGTGCACACGTCGATCCACTCGGCGGTGGTCAGGTTCGGGGTGACCGACTCGATCATCTCGGCGAGCGCTTCGCCGTCGTTGATGGCGTCCAGGATCTCGCCGTTGACCCGCGGGTCCTCCGCGAGGTCGGAGCGCCCGGCCGCGTGGAACAGGTCGCGGCAGTTCTGCGGGCTGTAGGGGATGATCATCGCGTGGCCGTCCTTGGTGGGACGGGCCCGGTGCCCCTTGTTCATCGAGGGGGCGAACCCGGTGGGGCCCATCGGCGGCTCGAACGCGGCGCCCTGCAGGTGCTCGACCAGGTTGAACGCGAGCAGCGTGTCGGCCATCGGCACCTCGACCAGCTGACCCTCGCCGGTGGCGCGCTGGTGGTGCAGCGCGGCGAGCGCGGTGTAGACGATGGTCAGCGCCGCGACCTTGTCGGCGAAGATGCTGGGCAGCACGACGGGGGCGCCGATGTCCCCGGACCGCGCGGCGAGGTCCAGCAGCCCGGAGGCGGCCTGCACGGTCTCGTCGTAGGCGGCGAGGTCGGCGCGGTCGGAGTCGGGGCGGAAGCCCTGCGCATGCGCGTAGATGAGGTGCGGGAACTCCTCGGCGAGGCTCTGGTGGTCCATGCCGAGCCTGCGCAGCGCGCCGATCCGCATGTTGGTGATGAGGATGTCCGCGCCGCCGATGAGCTCCAGCGCCGTGGCGTGGTCGGCTTCGTCCTTCAGGTTCAGCGCCACGCTGCGCTTGTTGCGGTTGACGTTGAGGTTCAGCGGCGTCATGCCCGGGGTGCGGTGCAGGGTGCCGTTGCGGACGGTGTCCTTCGGCGACTCGATCTTGATGACGTCGGCGCCGAGGTCGCCGAGGATCTGGGCCGCGTACGGGCCCATCACCACGGTGGCCATGTCGATGACCCGGACACCTGCCAGCGGGCCGGTCCGGCCCGAGGTGGCGGGTGCGTCGGCGGGGGCTGTCATGGCTGCGGACTTCCTCTCGCGCGGTTTCATTAGCTTCACTAACGACGCTACGAGCGGGTTCCGGGAGGGGCAATCGATCGGTGCGCCCGATCGGAGAACAACGGCGTGACCGCGGCGGTCATGCCATTGCGGGGCGCTGACCAGCGGTTTCGCCGGAGCGGTCCGCCCGTGCGGCCCCGCCGGACGCTCCGCTGTCGGTGCCGCCGTCCACAATGATCGGCACACCGCTCGAACCGAGGAGGCGCAGTGCTGACCACGCCGGGATTCCCCGCCGGAACGCTGGACGACGAGGGCTGTCCGGTCTGGACGACCTCGCTGTACGGGCCCGACCACCTGATGTTCTACCTGGTGCGGGACCTCGAACCCGCCGCCGCGCTGGAAGTGCTCGGCGCCGACCCGGCACGTGCCGTGCCCTGTGCGCTTCCCGCCGAAGCCCCGGCCGAACTCGACACCCGCTCGCTGCCCGCCACCGTGCTCGACTCCGAAGCGGAGACCGTGCTGCTGGCCGGGCGGGTGCGCGGCTGGACCTTCGTCATGGACGACGCGAACACCACCGACGACCTCGGCGACGACCCCGCCGCGGCGCTCTCCGCCGCGGCCCCCGGACCGGCGGTGTCGCTGCACATCGACATCAACGCCCTCAACCGGCTCTGCTACGCCGAGGACGGGGAGCCGGTGTTCGAGACCGACTTCGACAACGTGGAGAGCGACGTGGCCGAACTGCCCGCGGACGCGCCCGCGGTCGTGCGCGCCGCGATCGACGCCGCCGGGAACCTCGACGAGCTCATCGAGGACGACGAGGACGACGACGAGGACTACTCGGACCGCCGCGACCACGCCTTCCTCGACCGCCTGGCCTGTGCCTTGGCCGGAGCGAACTGGACCTACGACGAACTGCGCGCAGCGGACTTGATCGCCGTGGAACTGGACTGACCGTTGCGTGGGGGTGGTGTGGCGGAACCTCAGCCGCTTCCTCGCTGCGGGATCGTTTTCACCGGTGGCTCCGCCACAGGAGAAAACGCTGTCCTCGCGAGGAAGTGGCTGAGAACCCGCGGGTGGTCCTGTTGCTCGGGTGGTCGTCAGCTCAGCGGCTTCGCCGCTGACAGGAAAACGATGCGGGGCCGTTGCGCCGGGGTGGCTCCCCGGTCACGAGAGGACTTCGAGGGCTCCTGCGACCAGGTCGGCGAGTTCGCCGCCCGGTTCGGCGCGGTCCGCGCGCCAGATCAGCCCGGTCGCCAGCACCGGGTCGATGTCCGCGAACGGCAGCACCACCACCCGGTCGTGCTCCCACGGGCGGCCCATCTGGTTCTGCGGGTCGAGCATCGAGATCGCGAACGCGCCGCCGTTCGCCACGAACTCGCCGGTGCCCGAGTAATCCCTGGTGCTCAGCGTGGTGCGGCGGTGGATGCCCGCGGCCGCCAGCTGCACCTCCAGCTGGTCGAAGTACGTCGGGGACAGGCCCGAACCGGGCCGGGCGTAGACGTGGCCGGTCAGCTCGGCGAGCGACACCGACTCGCGGCCCGCGAACTCGGCGGCGGGCAGCACCGCGCCCAGCGGCTCCCGCATCACCTCCCGCACCTCCACGCCCTCCGCGTGCGCGGGCAGGTGCACCAGTGCCAGCTCCAGCTCGCGGCGCCGCACCTGGTCCACCAGGTCCAGGCTGCCGCCCGGCCAGCGCCGCACCTCGCAGCCCGCCGTGCGGTCGAACTCGCGCAGCCGGTCCCGCAACCGCGGGTGCAGGCCCGGCGGCACGCCCACGTGCACGATGCGCTGCTGCGTCCCCAATTCCTGGCGCAGCCGTCCCGGGATGTCGTCGAACCGGGTCAGCACCTCGGTGGCCAGCGGCAGCAGCGCGCTGCCCGCGGGGGTGAGGTGCACGCTGTGCGAATCGCGGTCGAACAGCCGCACGCCCAGCTCGCGCTCCAGGTCCCGGACCCGCCTGCTCAGCGGCGACACCGCCATGTGCAGCTGGCGCGCCGCCTTCGAGAAGCTCAGGTTCTCGGCGACGGCCGCGAAGTAGCGCAGGTGGAACACCTCCATGCGTCGCAGCCTATTACCCCGTTCGGCCACGCCCCGCGCCGCCCGATCAGCTGGTGATGTCCTTGCGCCGGAAGCTCCAGTGCGCCAGCAGCACGAACACCGCCGCGTACACCAGCGACGAGCACGCCCCGTTGGCCATGCTCGTCCAATCGACCTCCTCGGCCAGCAGGTCCCCCCACGCGTACGCGTAGTGCGTCGGCAGGAACGAACGCAGCCCGCCCAGCGCCGAGATCTGGTCCAGGATCTGCGACAGGATCGAGGCCAGCACCGCGCCGCCCACCGCGCCCAACGGCGCATCGGTGCTCACGCTCAACCACAGCGCCAGCCCGGCGACCCAGCTCAGCTGCACGGCCAGGTACAGCACCGCCAGCGCCACGGTCAGCAGGCCCACCGGGAACGGCAGCACGCTCCCGCTCGGCGTCACCAGCTCCCCGGTGCCGTACCAGAACACGCCCGCCGCCAGCGCCACCGCGGGCAGCAGCGCGATCCCCAGCAGCGACAGCAGCGCCGCCACCACCGCCTTCTGCCGCAGCAGCCGCCCGCGCGGCACCGGAGCGGCCAGCAGGTAGCGCAGGCTCGACCAGGAGGCCTCGCTGGCCACCGTGTCGCCGAAGAACAACGCCACCACCACGACCAGCAGGAACCCCGCCGAGGAGGACATCGCGAACGCGGTGAAGTTCAACCCGCTGGAAGTGGCCATCCCCGCCAGGTCCGCGGTCCGCGGCACCGAGCCGTCGTCGCCGATCACGAACGCGGCGAGCAGCAGCAGCGGCAGCAGCACCAGGAAACCCAGCGCCAGCCGCGTCCGCCGCCGGCCCGCCTGCCGGGCCAGCTCCACCCGCACCGGCAGCGTCCGGCGCACCTGGTAGCCCTGCACGCTGCCGTCCGGCTGGGTGGGGTCCTGCGCGCTGACCGGCAGCGCGGCCGCCGTCTCCCCGCTCGACGCCGTCTCCCCGCTCGACGCGGGCGCCTCGGTCACCGCGGCCGGGATGCTCTCGACGACACCGGAACGCGGGTGCTTCCGGGCGGTTCGGCGGGTGCCGCCACCTGTCGTGCTCGGTCCGGTGCTCCGGGTCGGGTCAGGTCCGGCCGGGCTCCCGGCGGTGCCCGGGCCGGTGCCCCTTCCCGCCGTGCCCGAGCCGGCCGTGCCCGAGCCGGTCGTGCCCCCGGCCGGGGTCGACCCGGCCGCGCTCGCCGCCGTGCCCGGACCGGTGGCGTCCCGCGCGATCGGGTCCGGCCCGGTGGGCCTCGGTTCGTCCGGTTCCCAGGTGGGGCTGGTCCAGTCCCGTTCCGGGAGGGGAGCGGCCGCGCCGTCGTCCGGCTCGGTACCGGGTTCGGCGGATCCGCCGCGGCCGATCTCCGGGAAGTCCAGGTCGTCGCGCTCCACCGGGCCGGACCGCTCGTCCGGCTCCGGGTCGTCCGGCAGCAGCGCGTCCGAACCCCACAGCTGCCCGCGCGGCTCCGCGGAGTCCCCGCCGAGCAGGCCGCCGGACTCCAGGGCGCGGGCGATCGCCGCCCGGTGCCGCTCGGACTCCGACGACAGCGGCTCGGTCTCCCGGCCGCCGCGCGCCGCGTCGGCCGCCCACGGCTCCTCCGCCGAGGAGTCCGGGGCCGCGGGCCCGGTACCGCCCGTGGACCGCTCCGCCATCAGCGCTGCTCCTCTCCGACCAGGTTCAGGAATGCGTCCTCCAGCCTGCGCCGCGGACCCACCTGGTCCACCGACACCCCCGAGACCACCAGCGCGTTCACCGCGGTGGACCGGTCGTGCCCGCGCAGGTCGGCGTGCACCAGGTCGCCGTCCACCTCCACCGCGCCGAGCCCTTCCAGCGCTCGCAGCGCCGCCGCGGCCCGCGCGGGGTCGTCGACGCGGAAGGTCGCCTGCCCGTCCACGGACACGATCTCGGCCACGCTGCCCGAGGTGATCACCTCGCCGCGGTGCATCACGATCACGTGCGTGCAGGTCTGCTCCACCTCGGACAGCAGGTGGCTGGACAGCAGCACGCAGCGACCGGTCGCCGCGTAGCGGCGCAGGATCTCGCGCATCTGGTGGATCTGCGGCGGGTCCAGCCGGTTCGTCGGCTCGTCCAGCACCAGCAGGTCGGGCAGCCCCAGCATGGCCTGCGCGATCGCCAGCCGCTGCTGGGTGCCCTGGCTGAACGTGGCGGTGCGCCGGTGCGCGTGCTCGCCGAGGCCCGCGATGTGCACCACCTCGTCGAACCGCGCCTGCAGCATCGGCCTGCCGGTCGCCGCCCAGTAGTGCTTCAGGCTCTCCAGCCCGGTCAGGTGCGGCGGGAACCCGGGCGATTCGACCAGCGCACCGATCCGGGACAGCACGGGGGCGCCCGGCTCGACCCGGTGCCCGAAGACGCGGACCTCCCCGGACGTCGGGTGCAGCAGTCCCAGCAGCAGGCGCAGCGTCGTCGTCTTGCCCGCGCCGTTCGGGCCGAGCAACCCGACGATCTGCCCGCGTTCCACCCGCATCGACGCACCGCGCAGCGCGGTGACCTTGCGCGGGAAGGTCTTGGTGAGCTCGGTGATCTCCAGCGGCGGCCCGGTCACCTCGGCCTCCGTCGCCGGCGCGTAGCCGCGGCGCAGCCGGGTGATCAACCAGCCGAGGCCGCCCAGCAGGGCGATCCCGGCGATCCCGGCGACCGGGGCGGCGGGGAACGCGCCGTCGCTGGTGCTGGTGCCCTTCACCGAGGGCACCGACAGCGCGCGCGGCCCCGCCAGGTCCACCCGGTGCACCGCGGTCGCCGTCGGCACCGCGTAGGCCTGGTCGGTGGTGCTCACGGCGAGCTCCAGCCGGTGCCCGGTCTCGACCGAGTGCACCACCCCGGGCAGCGCCACGTTCACCTCCACCGGCGTGCCGTCCGGGCGCAGGCCGGTCACGTGCATCGGGGCGACCGCGTCGCCCAGCAGCTCGCGGCGGCCCTCGCGGTCCACGTCGTAGAGCTTCGCGAACAGCACCGCGTCCCGGGTGGTGGGCTGGCCGGGTTCGGCGGCGACCGACAGCCGGGTCTGCGGCACCCCGGAGATCAGCATCCGGGAGGACATCGGCTCGGTGCCGAACACCGCGACCTGCCGCGGCAGGTCGTAGGGCTCGACCCGGCGGCCCTGCTTCCCGGGCAACGAGCTCAGCGCGCCCGGAGCACCGCCGGGCGGGTTGAGCACCGAGGTGGCCCGCCCGTGCAGGTCCAGCGAGAACCGCGGGGTGCGGTCCGCGCGCACCCCCGGGTAATCCGGGGCGGACGCGGTGCGCACCGGCACCTCGCCGTCCGCGCGGGAGTTGCCCGCGATGTCGAACCGGAACCGGTCACCGGGGTCGGCCGCCTCGCCGACGCCCAGGTGGAAGGCGAACCAGTCGGCGATCCGGGCCTCCACGCGCGGCCCGGGCGGGGCGCCGTCGTGCCCTCCGGCGAACCACAGCACGCTCACGTCACCGCCGGCGGCGGCGATCTGGCGGGCGTTCGCATCGGCCTGGTCCAGGCCGAACAGGGTGTCCTGGGTGCCTTGGGCGAGCAGCGTCGGGATGCGGATGTCGCGGGTCACCGAGCTCGGCGAGACCGAGGCGAGCAGTTGCCGGGTGGCCGCGGAGGCGCGGCCGGTGCGGGCCAGCTCGCCGTACGCCGCGCACACGTCCGGGGCGAAGTTCCCGCAGGCCACCGAGGACCCGTCGGCGGGCGCCGGCCCACCGGGGGAGAACAGCTGCCCCGCCCAGGCGCGCCGGAACACGCCCTGCGGCCCGGCGGTGCCGTGCGCCGGGGTGTCCGCGGACGGGGGCGCGCCGCCCGCCGCGTTCGGCAGCAGCGCCTGGCCGAGGTCGTTGTAGGTCATCACCGGTGCGATGGCGTCCACCCGGGGGTCGCTGCCCGCCACCAGCAGGCTCAGCGCGCCGCCGTAGGAGACGCCGGTGAATCCGACCCGCGGGTCGCTCTCGCCGTCGCGCTGCACCTCCGGCTGCCGGGCCAGCCAGTCCACGATCTGGTGGGCGTCGGAGACCTCGTACTCCGGCGCGTTGAGCCGGATCCGCCCGCTGCTGCCGCCGAATCCCCGCGCCGAGTAGGTCAGCACCGCGAACCCGCGCCGCACCAGCTCCCGCGCCTGCGCGTCCGCGTCGGTCTTGTCGCCGCCGAGGCCGTGGGCGATCACCACCGCCGGGGCCGGGGTCGCTGCGGGTGCGTAGAGGGTCGAATCGATCTGGATGCGCTCCTGGCCGCCCGGGCCGTCCTGCACGTCGATCAGCGCCTGGCGCGGCTCCGGAGCGGCGGGAGTGGGGGGCTCGCCGGACCAGAGCGCCGCCAGCCCTGCGATCAGCAGCACGACGATCACGATGAGCAGCAGGAACGGCCTGCTGCGGCGGGGGAGCGGGGGCACGGGCCCGACAGTAGGGGAAAGAGGCGGCAACGGTTTCATCCTGAGGCGGGCCAGGGCGAAGACGCTATGAAGCAGCAACCGAACAGAAATCCGGCCGTCCGCCGCGGCGTCACCCTCGCGATCGTCGTGTCGTTCGGTGCGCTGCCGCATCCCCGAGTGCGGGCGCGGCGATCATAACCGCGCCGTGGGCCACGGCCATCGCCCGTTCGTTCGAGTCGAGCTGCTGCAGCCGATGGCCTTGCTCACACGCCGACACCGGTACCCCGGTTCGGGTGATGCTGTGACCAGGGCATTGCTGTCCTAGGTAGCTCGCCGTAGCCTTCCGGCTGCATTCGGGGCGATCAACCCGGGCTGGTGTTCGAAGCAGTGCATAAGTGACAATCTTGGCAACGTTGTGGAGGGGAGTATTCCTTCGCGGCGGCATCGTCATCACGGCCCCACCGGTTGCCCCGAAAGCTCCCGTTGGGACCCGGTGCCGTCGACCGGCTCGTTTTCGCCGGTGGAAGAGACCTCCGGTCCCGGCGCACGCCCTGAACCGGAGGTAATCGATGGGTGCCGAGCTGACCGTGGTGGCGCAGCAGGCTCAAGAAGCGGCCGATTCCATGCACGTGCCCTGGTGGATCTGGGCGGCCACGCTGGGCGGTCTCGCCCTGCTGCTGCTGATCGACCTGGTGATCGTCGACCGCAAGCCGCACGAGGTGACCACCGGCGAGGCGGCTCGGTGGGTGACCTTCTACATCGCCTGCGCGATCGTCTTCGGCATCGGCGTGTGGATCTTCGGCGACCAGCACTTCGCGATCGAGTACTTCACCGGTTACATCACCGAGTACTCGCTCAGCGTCGACAACCTGTTCATCTTCATGGTGATCATGTCGAGCTTCGCGGTGCCGACGATCCACCAGCACCGGGTGCTGCTGATCGGCATCCTGCTGGCGCTGGTGATGCGCGGCGCGTTCATCGCCGTCGGCGCCGCGCTGATCGAGCGCTTCGTGTGGGTGTTCTTCGTCTTCGGCGCGTTCCTGATCTGGACCGCGATCGGCATGATCCGGAACAAGGACGAGGACGAGGAGTACAAGGAGAACATCGTCGTCCGCTGGGTCCGGAAGGTCTTCCCGGTCACCGACGACTACCACGAGACCAAGTCCGTGGTGAAGATCGACGGCAAGCGTTTCCTCACCCCGATGTTCGTGGTGATCGTCGCCATCGGCAGCGCCGACCTGCTGTTCGCGGTCGACTCCATCCCGGCGATCTTCGGCATCACCCAGGACCCGTTCCTGGTGTTCACCGCGAACGCGTTCGCGCTGATGGGCCTGCGGCAGCTGTACTTCCTGCTGGGCGGGCTGGTCGACAAGCTGGTCTACCTCAACATCGGGCTGTCGATCATCCTCGGCTTCATCGGCATCAAGCTGGTGGTGCACGCGCTGCACGAGTACCACGCGGTGCCCGAGTGGCTGGACATCAACAACTGGATGTCGCTGGGCGTCATCATCGGCGTGCTGGTGATCACCACGGTGGCCAGCCTGGCGAAGGCCCGCAAGGACGAGGCGGCCGCGCAGCCGGCGGAGCCGGAGGCCAAGCCCTGATCCCGCCTCGGCGGCCGCGCCGCCGACGAGATCGAGACCGCGAACCGCGCGGCATCCGACGACCGGGATGCCGCGCGGTTCCGCGTCCGGGCCGGTTCGCCGATCAGTCCGCGGGCATCGCGTAGCCCTGCTGGCGCCACGCCTCGTACACCGCCACGGCCGCCGAGTTCGCCAGGTTCATCGACCGGATCCCCGGCAGCATCGGGATCCGCACCCGGTCGGTGATCCGGTCCGAACCGGACACCTCCGCGGGCAGGCCCGTCGACTCCGGGCCGAACAGCAGCACGTCGCCCGGCCGGTAGCGGACCTCCTCCAGCGAGGTCGTCGCGCCCGTGGTGAACGCGAACACCCGCTGCGGATCCAGCTCCGCCAGCAGCGACTCCCAGTCGTCGTGCACCCGCAGCACCGCCCGCTCCCGGTAGTCCAGGCCCGCCCGGCGCAGCCGCGCGTCCGCCACGTCGAACCCCAGCGGCCGCACCAGGTGCAACGCGCAGCCGGAACCGGCGGCCATCCTGATCGCGTTGCCCGTGTTGCCGGGGATCTCGGGGTGGTAGAAGACGACGTCGAACACGCGGGGTCCTTTCACGTTCGCTGCCCGCCGCATCGTAGTGACCCCCTCGGCGCCGCCCGGATCGCCGACCAGGTGCGCGGGCCCGTCGCCGCGCTCTGGTAGAGAAGTGCGCATGGCGGGGCGCGGGACCAACACGACGACGAAGGCCGAGCGCACGGCCGCCCCCACGCTGCCGGTGGCGAGCGTGCTGGTGGAGGTGTCGCTGCCCGCGCACCTGGACCGCACCTTCGACTACCTGGTCCCGGACCGGCTGCACGAGGCCGCCGCCGTCGGCTGCCGGGTGCGGGTGCGGTTCCGGGGCAAGCTCGTCGACGGGTACCTGCTGGAGCGCAAGGAGTCCTCGGACTTCACCGGCACGCTGCAGTGGGTGGACCGGGTGATCTCCTCCGAGGTGGTGCTGCCGCCGCGGCTGCTGGAGCTGTGCCGCGCCGTCGCCGCCCGCTACGGCGGGATGCTCGCCGACGTGGTGCGGCTCGCGGTGCCGCCCCGGCACGCGCGCGCCGAGAAGCAGGTCGCCGAACCCGCGCCCGTCCCGGAACGGCCGGACACCGCGGCGTGGCAGCGCTACCAGCGCGGACCGGCGCTGCTGGACGCCGTGCACGCGGGCAAACCGGCCCGCGCGGTGTGGCAGGCGCTGCCCGGCGAGCAGTGGACCGACCGGCTCGCCGAAGCCGCCGCCACCGCCGCGTCGGCCGGGCGGGGCGTGCTCGTGGTGGTGCCGGACCACCGCGACGTCACCCGGCTGCACGCCGCCTGCGCTCGCGCGGTCGGCGAGGACGGGGTCGTCGCGCTCACCTCGGAACTCGGGCCGGGGGAGCGGTACAAGCGGTGGCTGAAGGTGCTGCGCGGCGCGGTGCGCGTGGTCGTCGGCACCCGGGCGGCCATGTTCGCCCCGGTGCACGACCTCGGGCTGGCCGTGGTGTGGGACGACGGGGACGCGATGCACAGCTACCCGCAGATGCCGTACCCGCACGCGCGGGACGTGCTCACCCACCGGGCGCACGCCGCGGGGGCCGCGGTGCTCGTCGCCGGGTTCGCCCGCACCGCGGAGGCCGCGCTGCTGGTGGAGACCGGCTGGGCGCAGCAGGTCGTCGGCACCCGCGACCAGGTACGGGCCGCCGCGCCGCGGGTCGTGGCGATCGGCGCCGACGACACCCAGCTGGCCCGCGATCCGGCGGCCCGCGCGGCCCGGCTGCCGTCGGTGGCGTTCGACGCGGCTCGCGCTGCGCTGCGCGAGGGCGCGCCGGTGCTGGTGCAGGTCCCGCGCCGCGGCTACGTGCCCGCGCTGGCCTGCGGCGACTGCCGGGAGCAGGCGCGCTGCCGCCGCTGCGCCGGTCCGCTGGGGCTGCCCGGCGGGACCGAGGACGGGGCGCCGAAACCGGCCGCGTGCCGCTGGTGCGGGGCGGCCGAGGCCGCGTTCCGCTGCGGGTCCTGCGGTTCGCGGCGGCTGCGGGCGATCGCCATCGGCGCGGGTCGCACCGCCGAGGAGCTCGGGCGGGCGTTCAGCGGCGTGGCGGTCCGCACCTCCGGCGGTGGGGAGATCCTTTCCAGCGTGCCCGCGGGACCGGCGTTGATCGTGTGCACGCCCGGTGCGGAACCCGTCGCCGAGGGCGGCTACGGCGCGGCGCTGCTGCTGGACGGGCGCACCCTGCTGTCCCGCCCGGAGCTGCGCGCCACCGAGGAGGCGCTGCGCCTGTGGTTCGCGGCGGCGGCGATGGTGCGCCCCGCGCGGGACGGCGGCCGGGTGGTGGTGATGGCCGATTCCACGCTGCAACCGGTGCAGGCGCTGGTGCGGTGGGACCCGGCCTGGCACGCGTCGATCGAACTGGCCGGGCGCGCCGAGCTCGGCTTCCCGCCTGCGATGCGGGTCGCCGCGGTGGACGGCTCGCCGGAGGCGGTGAACGACCTGCTGGACCACCTGGAACTGCCCGGCACCGGCGAGGTCCTGGGGCCGGTGCCCCTGGGCGAGGTCGACGAGGACGGCGGCTCCGAGCAGGAGCGCGCACTGGTGCGGGTCACCCGTCCGGCGGGGCGCGAGCTCGCCGCCGCGCTGCACGCGGCGCAGGCGGTCCGCGCCTCCCGCAGACCGGCCGAGCGGGTCAAGGTCCGGGTCGACCCGCTCGAACTCCTCTGACCACCCGACCCGCCCGAGGTGAGTGGCCCGCTCGCCCGGTTCCGCCGGCGGACGGGCCACTCATCCGGGTCAGTAGCGGTAGAGGTCGGGCAGGCCGGGGGCCGGGTCCGCGGACGCGGAGTTCGGCGCCGAGATCCGATCCGGGTCGCCGTCGGAGGTGTAGCGCGACTCGGGGTCGCCCGCCAGCTCGTCCAGCCACTGGGTGGACCCGTACTCGGCCTCCTCGCCGGTGGCGGCCTGCGAGCGGATCCGCGGGATGTTCTGCCCGTCGAACTCCGCGTCGAACGGGGAGCGCGCCGGGTTGGAACCGACCAGGAACACCGCGTCGTGGTGGTAGGTCACGCCGTCGGCGCTCCCGTCCGCGGCGAGCGCCTCGTCGTCCGGGTGCACGCCCAGCGGCAGCGCCAGCGCGCGCACCGGCACGTCCGGCAGCGCTTCGCCGATCTTCCGCTGCATGGCGGCGATCTGGTGCTGCGCCTCCGCGGAGCCGACCTGGCCGAGGTTGGGGTGCTCCAGGGTGTGGTTGCCGACCTCGAAGCCGTGCTCGTGCAGCCACGGCAGCGTGGTCTTCCCGCCCGGGTCCTCGAACGGCGGGTCGAACACGAAGAAGGTGGCGGTGGGCCGGAACTCCGGGTGCTCGGCGGCGGTGTCGAGCAGGATGCGCACGGCGGTGTCCGGCGCGGGCCGCCCGGCGCCGTCCAAGGCGAACTGGCCGGTGGAGCCGTCGTCGAAGGTGAGCACCACCGGGTGCCTGCCCGCGGGGATGTCGATGCGGCCGCTCGCGTACTCGCTGGCGGTGATCGGCGTGTAGTCCTCCGCGGCGAGCCGTTCCAGCTCGGCGCGGAAGTCCTGCGGGGTTCGGTCGTAGACGCTGCTCGGTTCGGTGGTGATCCGGTGGTACATCAGCACCGGGACCTTGCCGAGTTCGTTGGCGCGCACCGATTCCGGCGCCGGAGGTGGTGGCGGCGCGGGA
>NZ_JAIUKB010000165.1:0-23706 GCF_020176785.1 Saccharopolyspora sp. 6V
GCGGCAGCGGTTCGCCGCAGTAGGCGCAGGCGGCGTCCTGTCCGGCGGCCAGGGCCCGCAGCGTGGTCTCCCGCCGTTCGTCCCGGCTGCCGCGGCGGGCCGGGGGTGTGCGGGTGGCGGCCTGCTCGGGGGCGCCGTGGATCTCCGCCTCTTCGCTCACGTTGACCTGCACTCCTTCCTCCAGCTGGTTTGGGTTCTGAAACCTTATCACTTGGTTCGGATTTCGATACTTCAACTGACCTGCTCACGAAGTCTCGGTGGGTTCATATGGATAACCGGGATTATGGATATACTCTGATCTTGCGGCGCCGCGAAACCGGAACGACCGCGCACTACGGCAAAACGGACACGATCCGCGGTGGAATCGGCTCCCGAAAAATGAGGGGCCCGCGAGGCAGAGGAGACGCATGACCGAGGTCGCCACCCGCCGGGAGCGGACCGGCACGCCGGGCCCGGAGCGGTTCGCGGAGTTCCTGCGCGTCTACGCCTCGTTGAACACCCGCCTCGCCTACGCCACCGATCTCGGCATCCCGCTGGACTGGGTCCCCGGCTACACCGCCCCCAAGCCGGGACGTCGCCGCGGGCGGGCTCGGCGCGGCGAACCGACGGGGCTGGAATGGCTGCACTGGTGCGTGCGCGAGGGCTTCGGCTCGTTCGCGGAGGTGCGGGTGCAGCACGTGGAGCGGTGGCTGGAGGAACTCGCCCGGGCCGGGTACGGGGACGCGACCCGGGCGCGGATGCTCTCGGCGGTCTCGGCGTTCTACCAGAAGTACCTGCTGCGGGAAGGCCTCGCCGAGCACAACCCGGCCGCGCTGGTGGACCGCTCCGCCCAGCACCTCAACCGGTCCGGTTCGAGCCCGTCGCAGACGGCGATGTGGTCGTTCGAGGCGTGCCGCGCGCTGCTGCTGGCCGCGCACCTGCTGGCCGACCGGCACCGCAACGGGCCGCGGGACCGGGCGATGATGGAGGTGCTGATCGGCACCGGGGTGCGCGCGGAGGAGCTGGTCGGGGTGAACCTGGACGACTACCACCGCCCGGCCGCGGGTGGTCCTGCCGCGCTGCGGGTGCACGGCAAGGGCGCGAAGGACCGGCGGGTGGCGTTGGCGGCGCCGGTGGCGGATGCGGTGGCGGACTACCTGCGGGTGCGGGCGGCGCCGCAGGTTCCGGCGTTGCGCGGGCAGCTGGGCTTGCGCGCGCCGGAGCCGATGTTCGTGACCTCGACGGGCCGGCGGGTGCACGTCTCGCACGTGCAGGCGGTGCTGCGGCGGTTGTGCGCGACGTTCGCCCCCGCTCCGGATGCGCCGCCGCCCCGGTCCCGGCGAGTGCGGGAGGTGCTCGACGGTGAGCAGGCTTCGCTGGTCGCGGCCCACCTCGGCCCGTTGCGGGAGACGATTCACCCGCATTCGGCGCGGCACTCCTACGCCACGCACGCCATCACCCGCGGCGCCGAACCTCGCCAGGTGCAGCACGACCTGGGGCATGCGGCGTTGTCGACCACCGAGGGCTACCTGCACGATGCCGAGGACCTGGCCAACTCGGCGGCGCACGAGTTGGCCCCGGCGCTGCACCGGGGCTGGCTGCGGTGATCAGCCGTGCAGCGCGAGGTAGGGCGCGAGCGCGAGCAGGGTCACGATCAGCGCGTACTTGAGGGTGCGGGTGGGCAGCGAGCGGGCGATCTTCCAGCCCAGCAGCACGCCGATCAGTTCCGGCACGCCCACGATCGCGGCCAGCGGCCAGTCGATGGCGCCGTGGGCGAGGTAGCCGATGGTGCCGACGCCGGCGATGACGATCGATTGGGCTTGGGCGGCGGCGAGCGCTTCGAGAACCGGCACGCGCAGCGCGATCAGCAGCGGGACGGTGAGCATCGGCCCGCCGATGCCGACGATGCCCGAGGCGACGGCCACGGCCAGCCCGAGCAGCACCACGCCCACCACCGGCGGGTGCGCCCGGTCCTGGGTGGGCGTGCGCCGTTCGCGGAACCACACCAGCCCGGCCACCGCGGTGACCAGCACGGCGAGCACGATCCCGAAGGTGCGTGGGGACACGAGGGTGTTGAGCTGCACGCCGATCGGGGTGCCGAGCACGGCGGTGCCGGCGAGGATCAGCGCGGTGCGCCGGGTCTCGGGTTCGCGCAGCTGGCCGGAGCGGGTGTAGGCGGCGGTGCCGAGTGCGCCGGTGGCGATGTGGGTGACGATGGCGGTCCCGGCGACCGCGGCCGGGGACAGTCCGGTGAGGGCGAACAGGCCGATGGTGGGCAGCACGCCGCCAGGTCCGAGGGCGGTGATGCCGATACCGCCGACGAGGCCGAACAGCGCCAGGGCGAGGAGGGTGGCGGGGTCCGTCACCGCGCGGCCACCGGTCGATCGTGGTTCAGCGCCACGGCAGCCTCCTCAGCGTCCTGCGGTTCCCGGGCTGTGCGGGTGCTCAAGTTACCGGGCAGGGATCACGTCGAAGTCGCGCCGGGTTCGATCCACGACGATCTTCGCGGATGCCCCGGCATGATCTAGTTGAGTCACGGTGACGAAAACATGGGCTGGTCAGGCGAGCCGGGGGAACAGGCGGACCGCGTTGCCGCCGCTCGATGGCGGCCGGTTCCTCGCCGGGCAAGCCGAACCCGCTGTTGCGGGCGCCGTTGGCTCCGGGCGCGGCGGATCCGCTCAGCGGCGGGCGCGCAGGAGGCGGCTCGCGCGCAGCGCCTCGGGCGGCGCGCCGTCGAATTCCGCCGACCCGTCGAGGTAACCGGCGACGAGTTCGGTGGCGGAGTGGTCCTCGACCTCGGTGAACCCGAGCCCGTGCAGCTGCGCGGCGATGTCCTCCGGGGTGAACAGGCTGTGCCAGGGTTCGCCGAGGGCGGTGACCCGTTCGGCGCGCCGCCGCAGCCGCGCCCGTTCCGCGTCGGTGCCGGCGGGTCGCAGGTAGTCGAAGACGACCTCGACGGGCCGGGCTTGGCCGGCGATGTAGTCGAGGGTGTCGTGCGCGGCTTCCGGGCTCAGGTAGAACACGACGCCGAGCCACACGAACACGGCCGGTTCGGCCCGGTCGAATCCGGCGGCGGCCAGTTCGGTGGCCAGCGCATCGGTTTCGAAGTCGACCGGCACGAAGGCCATCGTCTCGGGCCGCCGGATCCCGGCCGCGGCGAGGCGCTCGCGCTTCCACGCCTGGGTGGACGGGTGGTCGACTTCGAACACGCGCAGCCCGGGGTGCGGGTGGCGGTGGGCGAAGGTGTCCAGGCCCGCGCCGAGGACCACGACCTGCCGCACCCCGGCTGCGGCGGCCGCGGCCACGCGGTCCTCGGCGAAACGGGCCCGGGCGGCGAAGAACAACCGGCGCGCCCGGCTGTCGATGCGATCCTCGGCGGGCTCGCCGGCCGCGGCCAGCTCGTCGTCGGTGACACCGAGCAGGGGCCCGGCGAGCGGGTCGACGAGGATCAGCGGCCGGTCGGCGACCTGGTGGTAGGCGCGGGCGCGGGCGGTCGCGAGCGCGGTCCGGCTGGGTTCCTCGGCGTCCATGCCCCGAACCTACTCAGCGACCAGCGCCCGGCCCGGGTGAATCCGGCCACCTGTTCAGCGGGCGAACTTCGCGATGGCCTCCGGGGTGACGGGGGTGAAGAAGTTGACGAGGTTGCCGTCGGGGTCGCGCAACAGCAGCGCCCGGTTCCCCCAGGGCATCATGGTGGGTTCGGTGACGAACTCGGGCACGACGCCGGTGAGGTTCCGGTGCACCGCGTCCACGTCGGCGACCAGGAATTCGATGATGACGCTGCGGTTCTCGCCAGGCTGCGCCGAGCCGGGAGCGAACAGCGGGACGGTGCGGGTGCCGGCGATCGCGAGGGTCGCCGCGGGGGCGTTGATCTCGGCGAAATCCGCGGTGGCCCAGGTGGCCGCGATGCCGGTGGCGCGCTCGTAGAAGTCGGCGAGGCGGGCGACGTCGGCGGTGATGATGCGGATCGAGGCGAAGTCCACGGGTGCTCCTGTTCGTTCGGTGCTTGTCCGCCGCACGCTACGAGCGATACCGGGCGAAACCCGCCCGGTATCGGAGGGAGAATCTCGGGCGTGCCCCGACCCACCGCTCGCGTGCTGGCCCTGCTGGAACTGCTGCAATCGGGCGGCACCCGCCCCGTCGCCGAGCTCGCTGACCGGCTGGGGGTGGACGAGCGCACGGTGCGCCGCTACGTCGATCACCTGCTGGACCTGGAGGTGCCGGTGGAGTCGGTGCGCGGCCGCTACGGCGGCTACCGGCTCGCCACCGGGCACCGGCTGCCGCCGCTGATGCTCACCGACGAGGAGGCCCTGGCGGTGTTGCTCGGACTGGTCGCCGGGCGCCGGTCCGGGTTGGCCACGGCCACGGGCGCCTCCGGGGAGACGGCGGCGGCGAAGATCCGGCGGGTGCTGCCGCAGCGGCTGCGGGGCAGGCTCGATGCGGTGCTCGGCTCCCTCGCCTTCACCAGCGCGGCCGCGGATCCCCCGGTGCCGGAGGCGGCGGTGCTGTTGGCGATCGCCGATGCGGTGCGCCACCATCGGCCGGTGTCGATCCGCTACACCGCCGCCGACGGCAGGCGCAGCGACCGCACCCTGCACCCGTACGGGCTCGTCGCGCACTCGGGCCGCTGGTACGTGACCGGTGTTGATCCGGGAATCGGTGCGGACCGCAACTTCCGGCTGGACCGCATCTCGGCGGCGACGCCGCTGACCGGCTCGTTCGACCCGCCGGGCGAGGTGGACGCGGCGCAGCGGGTGCTGACCGGGCTGGCCACCGCCCCGCACCGGCACGAGGTGGTGCTGCTGGTGCAGGGCGAGACCGGGCGAGTCCGCGGCGGGCTGCCCGCGGGGCTCGCGGTCGTCTCGGAGGCCGTGGACGAGCCGGGGTGGTGCCGGGTGGAGTTGCGGGCGGAGCGGCTCGACTGGGTGCCGGGCGTGCTCGCCGCCCTGGACCTGCCCTTCGTCATCGAGCGTCCCGCCGAGCTGCGCGAGCACGTCGCGGCGCTCGCCGATCGCCTCGCGCGTTCGGCGCGCAGACGCCCTCCCGGAGCGGGTGGCGATCGGTAGGGGGCGTCGGCCGCTCAGCCCGGCCGGGCGAGGTCTCGGGCTGCGATGCGGGCGCCGTCGGTTGTGATCCGGCTTGCGAGGTGCCGGGCGCGTTCTGCACCGGTGAGCGCGGTGCGCAGCGCGGCGGCGAGTGAGTCCGCGGTGGGCGTGCCGGGGTGTGCGGCGCCGATGCCGAGCTCGGTGACGCGCCGGGCCCAGTAGTGCTGGTCGTAGACCTCCGGCAGCAGGACCTGCGGGATTCCGGCGCGGGCGGCCGCGGTGCTGGTGCCCGCGCCCCCGTGGTGCACGGCGGCGGCGACGTGCGGGAACAGGACCTGGTGGTCGAGATCGTCGACGACCAGGTGGTCCCCGGCCGGCGGGTCGAGCCCGGCCCAGCCGCGGGAGATGATCGCGCGGCGGCCGACTCGCCAGGCCGCCTCGACCGCGGCCTGGGCGAGATCGTCCGCGGCGGCAGGCCTGCTGCCGAGTCCGAAGTGGACCGGGGGATCACCGTTGTCGAGGAAGTCGACGACTTCGGGCGGCAGCGGGCGGTGTTCGGGCAGCAGCCACGCCCCGGTCTGGTGCACCTCGTCACCGGGCCACGGGCCGAGGATCGGGTCGGCGGCCAGCCACGGCCGATCCCCGAACACGTGGGCGCGCACGCCGCCGATCGGTGGGAGTCCGGCGGCGGCGCGGTGGGTGCGCAGCGGTTCGCCCCAGGTGGTGTCCCACCGGCGCTCGTCGGCGGCCCACAGCTGCGCGTTGCCGCCCGCGGGATGCTGCGGCCAGCCCGGCCACGGGGCGGGCGGGTGGTGCGGGGACGGCAGCGTCGCCGGGCAGTAGTGCACGTGGACGTAGCGGGTCCCGGCGAGTTCGGCGGCCGAGCGCACGCCGATCGCCAACGAACCGGTGCCCACCAGCACGTCCGCTCCGGCCGCGGCCGCGGGCAGCACGGTGAACTGGGCGGCGACGGTGTCCTCGGCGGCGCGGCGGCGACCGGCATCGGTGGTCAGGTCCCAGTCGGAGCCGCGCATCGGCGGCCCGAGCGCGAGCGGCGGCACTCCGAGGCGCTCGGCGTGGCCGCGGAAGTCCGGTGGCACGGCGACCTGCGCGCGGTGCCCGTGGTCGAGCAGGGCGTGCGCCAGCGCCGGCAGCGGCTGCACCTCGCCGCGCGTTCCCATGGTGGCCAGCAGTGCCCGCATCCGAACCCCCGGTCGTGTCGTGTGCGCAGGCTAGCTGCGGGGGCAGCGGCAGGGCGGGCCAGTCCGTCGATGCCGGTGCCGTTGTGCTCCTCGGTCGCGCAGTGGGCGGCGCACTCGGCGTCGGTCTTGCGGCCTGGCGGGGCGGTGGCCACGAAGAACACCGGCCGCTCGGCGATGGGGGCCCGCGATCGCTGGTCGAGGCGCGCGTAGCTGGTTCCCGTCCATCGAGTGTCACCGGCGGATCAACCGGCTCCCGGTTCGCGCACCGGAGCAGGTGCTCACCTGCGGGGGCAGCGGAGCAGTTCGCCGGGGTCGTCGGGGAGGCGTCGAGCCGGACGGCCCCGGTGCCGGGTCGGTGGCATCCCCGATGTTCCGGGCTGTCCGATGTCCGAGGGTGGTGGGCATGGGAGAAGCGGGTGTGCACGAGGTGCAGGTCCACGGGTGTGCCTCGACGCGGGAGGCCTTGGCGTGGCAGGAGCCGATCGCGCTGCTGCTGTGCCCGGAACCGGAGCACCGGGGGCCGTGCGAGGTGCCGTGGACGTGCACCGTGCGCGACACCGGCACCGGGGTGTGCCTGGTCGTCGCGATCATCGCCTCGGCCGAGGTCGCCGAGCGGGTCGCCGAGCGGGTCCGGGGGCTGACCGGGCGGGAGGTGGTGCTGCGGCGGGGTGCTGCGGCGGAGCACGAGGTGCTGGTCGAGCAGTACCGCGTCGAACGCGGGGGCCTGCCGGGCTGAGGCGCAGCGCCCGGTTCCCGGCGGTGACGATCCGCTGCGGATTCCGCTGACCGGTTTCCCGCGTTCCGGGAATAGATGTCGATCATGGAAGGTTGCCGAGCTCATGACGACTGACCTCATCGACGGCGCGGCCGTCCCGCTGCTCGATGCCGCTGCTCGGTCTCGACGAGGCGCCGTCCGGCCTGCCCTGAGGCCGCGGCCCGGTCATCGGGGAGTGGGGGGGGCGCGCCCGCTCGACGTCGCGCGCCCCCCGCTGCGGGTTCAGCGGTCGGCGAGGACCTTGCCCGCGCCGCGGGCGGCGGCCTGCGCTTCGGCGTGCTGCTGCTCGGCGAGGTCGCGCAGGGCCTCCATCGCGGGGTTGCTCGCGGCGAGGGTCAGCTCGCGCTTGATGAAGGTGAGCTCGGCCTGCCAGACGTCGCCGAGGATGCGCTGCAGGTAAGGGCTGGAGTGGTCCCAGCCGTCGCGCGGGGTGCCGGGGCCGTAGCCGCCGCCGATGGTGGTGATCAGGACCGCGGGCTTGCCCGCCAGCAGCGGGTCGGTGGGTCCCGCGCCCGCGATGACCAGGTCGGCCCAGGTCTTGAAGTGCTGGGAGACGCCGAAGTTGTACATCGGCACGGCGAAGATGGCCGCGTCGGCGTGGCGGAGTTCGTCGGCCAGCGCTGCCGCCAGGCCGAGGGCTTCCCGCTGCTGCGGGGTGCGGTCGGCTTCGGGGGTGAATCCGGCGGTAGTGGCCGATGTCCACGCGTCGGCGGGCAGCGGCTCGGCGGCGAGGTGGCGCCGGGTGATCGTGGCGCCGGGGTGGGCCGCGGTCCATTCGGCTTCGGCGAGGTCGGCGAGCTCGGCGCTGGTGGAGGTGCCGGGCAGGATGCTGGCGTCCAGGCGGAAGAGGTTCATACGTGCGGCTCCTTGCGGTGGTGCGGTGCGTGACCCGTCGTCACACCCGGAAGATTAAACGGACCGTACCCCGCTTTTGTTCCGGGGTAGGTTCGCCGGTGTGGATGTCGTGCCCTTCGGGAAGCCGCGCGCGGAACGCGCCGACGCGGTGCGCAACCGCGAGCACCTGCTGGCGGTCGTGCGCGAGCTGATCGCGGAGCACGGCGTCGAGAAGGTGACCATGGACGGCCTGGCCGAGCGCGCGGGCCTGGGCAAGGGAACCGTGTTCCGGCGCTTCGGCAGCCGCGCGGGCATCTTCCGCGCCCTGTTGGAGGACGACGAGAGCCGGTTCCAGCAGCGGGTGCTGTCCGGGCCGCCGCCGCTGGGGCCCGGCGCGGGTCCCGCCGAGCGGCTCATCGCCTACGGCCGGGAACGCATCCCGTACCTGCTGCGCCACCACGCGTTCGCGCAGGCGGCCGCGGGTCCCGGACGGCCGGACGTCGGCTCCGGGATCAGCCTGACCCGGCTGCACGTCAGGATGCTGCTCGGCGAGGCGGGCGTGCCGGAGCCGGACGGCCTCGCCCTCCAGCTCTCGGCCGCGCTGGAGGGGCCGGTGCTGTTCTACCTGCGCCCGGACGCGGCCGAGCCCGCACCGGGAGCGGAGCTGAGCCTGGTCGAGAGCTGGCGGACGCTGGTCGAACGCGTCCTCACCGACGACGCGCGGGGCTGAGCGCCGGAGCCCGGTGAGCGCCTGCTCCGTCCGGCCGCGAAGCAGCCGACGTGGCCGCATGCGGCGAGCACGCTCTCCCGCGACGGCTCAGCGCGTGCAGCCCGCGCTCCTCACAGCAGGCTGAGCTGGGTCGCGCGGGCCTTGCGCGGGGCGGGTGCCTCGGCTCGGGTGACGGCGTCGCCGAGGCCGGTGAGGAACGGCGACGGGGTGCGGTCGCGGACTTGGCCGTGGCGGGTGCGCCGCGCGGCGCCGGTGAGCCACAGGTGGTCCTGGGCCCTGGTGACGCCGACGAAGAACAGGCGGCGTTCTTCGGCGATCTCCTCGGCGGTGGGTGCGGTGCCGGGCCAGCTCAGCGGCAGCAGCCCGTCCTCGCAGCCGACGAGGAACACCACCGGGAATTCGAGGCCTTTCGAGGCGTGCAGGGTCAGCAGGGAGATCGCTTCGGCGCGCGGGTCGAGGGCGTCGACCTCGGCGCCGAGCAGCACTTCGCGGCGGAACCGGGCGAGGTCGTCGCCGCAGCGGGCAGCGAGCGGGGTCAGCAGTTCGACCGCGCCGTGCACGTCGGCCTGGGTTTCGTCGGGGACGCTGAACACGACGGTGGTCGCGGCGGCGCGCAGCTTGTCCAGGGCGCTGCCGTCGCGGTCGGCGACGTGGGCGAGTTCGGCCAGCAGCAGGTCGACGCCGGCGCGGGCGGACAGCGGATCGTGGGAGCGCTTCTGCACGGGCAGCCCGGCGCGGGCGAACTCGTCGAGCAGCACGCGGGATTGGGCGTCGGTGCGGTAGAGCACGGCGATGTCGTCGAACCCGATGCCGCCGGGCCCGTCGCCGGTGACGCGGCCGCTGTCGAGGGAGAGGAACGAGGAGCCGCCGAGCAGGCCGTCGATGGCGCGGGCGACGAACGCTGCTTCGGCGCGTTCGTCGGCGGCGTCGTGGCGCACCACGCGGTGCGCCTCGCGAGGGGAGGCGGCGTGCAGGGTTCGGCCGGGCACGAGGGTGCCGGGGGCGATGGCGCGCACGGCGGTGTCGGTGATGTGGCGGCCGCTGCGGTAGTTGCGGGTCAGCGCGTGCACGGGCGCGGTGGGGTAGTCCTGTTCGAAGCGCAGGAAGAACCCGACGTCGGCGCCGCGGAACGAGTAGATGGCCTGGTCGGGGTCGCCGATGGCGGTCAGGTTCGCCTCCGGCGGTGCCAGGGCGCGCAGCAGCCGGTATTGGGTGTCGTCGACGTCCTGGTACTCGTCGACGGTGATCCACCGGTACCGGTCGCGGTAGGCCGCGGTCAGCTGCGGGTCTGCTTCGAGCAGCCGCACGGGTTCGGTGACGAGGTCGTCGAAGTCGACGAGGTCGAGTTCCCGCAGCCGCGCCCGGTAGCGGGCGACGGCCTCGGCGTGCGCTGGGTCGGCCGGTTCGGGGTCGGTGAGGCCGCGGGCGAGTGCGCGGGCCGCGGTCTCGTCGCCGGTGATCTCGGTGAGCACCTCGTGCTTGCGGGCGGTGTCGGCGACGCCGAAGGCGGCGGTGAGCCCGAGGCGGTCGTGGTGCTCGCGCAGGAAACCGAGCCCGAAGGAGTGGAAGGTGCCGACGCTGATGCCGTCGGCGTCCGGGCCGATCAGCGCGTGCAGCCGTTCGGTGAGTTCGTCGGCGGCGCGGCGGGTGAAGGTGATCGCGAGGCAGTCGCGGGCGGGCACGTCGCGTTCGAGGACGAGGTGCGCGAGGCGGTGGGTGACGGTGCGGGTCTTGCCGGTGCCGGGCCCGGCGACGATGAGCAGCGGCCCGGCGGGGACTCCGGCGGCGGCGCGCTGGTCGGGGTCGAGTCCGGCGAGGATGCCGTGCGCGGGCGCTTCCGGTGCGGTGGCGGGAGCCTCGGCCGGTTCCGGCCGGGGTCCGGGTTCGGCGGCGACGGGCTGCCGGGGCGCTTCGGGGGCGAACAGGTCGTCGTCGAACAGGCTGTAGGAGTCGCCGTTGCGCAGGCGGGCGAGTTCGGCGGGCTGGAACACGCGGATGGTGCCGTACTCCCCGTCGAACCCGGCGTCGCGCACGACTTCCCCGGCGCGCAGCCGTCCGATGGCTTCGGCGACGCGCGGGTCGCTGCGGTGCAGTTCGTCGAGCGGCACGTCGTCGAGGATGCCGAGTTCGGGCCCGTGGGCGGCGACGAGGTCGGACACGGCGCCGAAGACCTTCTTGCTCTTGGGCCCGACGCCGTGGATCTCGCCGACGATCTCCGGCAGCGGGATGAGGTTGCGGAACCCGGCGGCCCCGGCCGGGCGGACGCCGGCGGCGCGGTCGGCGAGGTCGTCGACGCGGTGCTGCACGCCGACGGTGAGCGGTTTTCCGCATTCCGGGCAGCGTCCGGCGCGGGCTTTGGTGTCGGCGGGTTCGAGCCGCACCCCGCACTTGCGGTGCCCGTCGAGGTGGTACTTGCCCTCCTCGGGGAAGAACTCGACGGTGCCTGCGAACCCGTCGCGGGTTTCCAGCGCGCGTTTGATGGCGTGGTAGTCGAGGTCGGTGTCGAACACGGTGGCCTCGCGTCCCAGCATCGGCGGGGAGTGCGCGTCGGAGTGGCTGACCAGGGTGTAGCGGTCGAGCCCGGATACGCGCCAGTTCATCTCCGGGTCGCTGGACAGGCCGGTTTCGAGGGCGAAGACGTGCCCGGCGAGGTCCCGGTAGGCCTCGTCGACGGAGTCGAACCCGGCCTTGGAGCCCAGCACCGCGAACCACGGCGTCCAGATGTGGGCCGGCACCAGGTAACCGCCGGCTTCGAGGGTGATCTCCAGCAGGTCGCGGGAGTCGAGCCCGAGGATGGGCCGCCCGTCGGAGGCGAGGTTGCCGATCCGCCCGAGGCGGCGGGAGAACTCCTCCGCGGCGGCGAAGTCCGGCAGGTAGCACAGATGGTGGATCTTGCGGGTGTGCTCGCCGTACTTGTAGATGGTGGAGATCTCGCAGGAGAGCATGAACCGCACGTCGCCGCCGCAGTTCGCGGGCATCGCCGCGGTGATCTCCCGGTCCAGCTCGGGACGCAGCCGCAGCAACCCTGGTTCGGCGGGTTCGAGGACTTCGCGCAGGTGCGCGAACCAGGCGGGGTGGGTGAGGTCGCCGGTCCCGACCACGGCGATGCCCTTGCGCCGCGCCCACCACGTCAGGTGCTCGATGTCGCAGTCCTTGCTGCACGCGCGGGAGTACTTCGAGTGGATGTGCAGATCGGCGTGAAAGCGCACCCGGTGATCTTGCCAGTCCGCTCGCCGGTGTCCGGCCGGTGGGTTTCGCGAATGCCGCTCGCCGGGGTGGTGGGTCTCGGTAGGGTCGGCGGCGCTCGCCGGATCACTGGGGTGGCGGGTGCTCGTCCGCGTTCCCGGCCGGACCAGGCCGTGGCTGCGCGCCGTGCTCGTCGGAGGTCTCCTCGTGCTGCTGCTGACCGCTGATCTGGTCCTGACCGGCCCGGACGGGGACCGGATCCCCGACGGTGCGGTGCTGGTGGACGGGTCCACGATCGTCGCCGCCGGGCCGCGCGCCGAACTCGACCGGCACCCGGGCGCCGCAGGCGCGCAGCGCCGCGACTTCCCGGGCGCGACGATCCTGCCCGGCCTGATCAACGGGCATGCGCACCTGGTGTGGGACGCGAGCATGGCGATGCTGGCGCACTACTTCGACGCCGACGACGCGGAACTGCTGCTCGGGGTCGTGGGGCGGGCGCAGCGGGCGTTGCGGGCCGGGGTGACGACGTTGCGCGACCTGGGGGATCGCCGCGGGCTGGTGCTGCGGGTGCGGGACGCGATCGACCGGGGCGAGCTCACCGGCCCGCGCCTGCTGGGGTCCGCCGCGCCGTTGACGCCGCCGAAGGGGCATTGCTGGTTCTTCGGCGGCGAGGTCGACGGGATCGAGGCGATCCGCGCGCAGGTGCGGCACAACGCCGCCCTGGGTGCCGACGTCATCAAGGTGATGGCCTCCGGTGGCCAGCTGACTCCGGATTCGCCGCCGACCTGGGCGGCCCAGTTCAGCCAGCAGGAGCTGCGGGTGGTGGTCGAGGAGGCCACGGCCGCGGGCCTGCCGGTGGCCGCGCACGCGCACGGCACCGGGTCGATCGCGGCCGCCGTCGCCGCCGGGGTGTCCACCATCGAGCACTGCTCGTGGCAGGGCGAGCAGAACTCGGGCCCGGACCTGCGCGACGAGGTGGCCCGGGAGATCAGCGCCCGCGGCATCGCGGTCTGCCACGCGTATCCGCCGGACTGGCGCGGGTTCGCCGAGTTCGTCGGCGAGCAGCGGTTCGCCGAGGCGGTGCAGCGGGTGCGCTGGATGGACGAGCGCGGGGTGGCGTTCCTGCCCGGCACGGATTCGGGCGTGCCGACCTCGGTGTTCGACGACTACGCCGGGGCGCTGTCGTACTACGTGGAGGCCGTGGGCTGGACGCCGGGCCGGGTGGTGGAGCTGGCCACCGCCGGTGCGGCCGCGGCCCTGGGCCTGGACCGCGTGGGCCGGGTCGCCGCCGGTTTCGACGCCGACCTGCTCGTCGTCGACGGCGACCCGAGCGCCGACGTGCACGCCCTGCGCCGCCAGCGCCTCGTCCTCACCCGAGGCGAACCGGTCACCCCGGCCTGACCGGCGCCCCACCGGCTCGCGGCGGGGCGCCGGGACGGGCTCAGCGGGCGAGCGCGGGTTCCGGGAGGGCGCGCAGGGCCTTCTTGTCGACCTTGCCGATCGGGGTGGTCGGCAGTTCGGGCATCAGCACCACGTCGTGCGGGGTGTAGGTCGTGCCGAGTTCGGCGGTGACCGCGGCGGGCACGGCGTCGAGGTCGATGTCCTCGCCGACGAGGAACAGCCGCACCCGTTCGCCCACGGCTTCGTCGGGGATGCCGACGGCCGCGGCGTGGCGCACGCCGGGCAGGCTGTGCAGGAAGTCCTCCAGCAGGCGGCTGTAGACGTTCCCGCCGGCCTCACCGGTGACGATGATGTCCTTGGCGCGGTCCACCAGGTACAGGTAGCCGTCGGCGTCGAGGTAGCCGATGTCGCCGGTGCGCAGCCACCCGTCGGCGTCGACGGCGACCGCGGTGCGCTCGGGGTCGTTCCAGTAGCCGAGCATCCGCATCGGGTTGAGCGAGCAGACCTCACCCGCTTCGCCCTGCGGCAGCACCTCGCCGTCCTCGCCGCGGATCTGCACCTGGGTGCCGGGGAAGGGGCGTCCGCAGCTGCGCCACAGCGGGGAGTCGTGGTCGGCGGGGTCGGGCAGCTCCTGCGGGGGCATGGTGACGATGCCCGCGCACTCGGTCTGCCCGTAGCCCTGGGCGATGATCGGCCCGAACATCTCCACGGCCTGCCGGAGCCGTTCGGGGGCGACCGGTGCCGCGCCGAGGGTGATCTGCCGCAGCGAGGGCAGCGCGCCCGGAGTGCAGTCCGGGTGGTCCAGCAGCTGGTACAGCATCGGCGGGACCAGCATCGTGGCGGTGATCTTCTCGTCGCGCAGGGTGGTGAAGGCGGCGTCGGCGTCCCATTCGGGCAGCACCAGCAGCGGTGAGCCGGTCATGAACGCATGCAGCATGGTCAGGTGCCCGCTGGTGTGGGTGAGCAGGGTGATGGCGAGGACGCGGTCGGCACCGGTCGAGCGCTCGGCGCGCATCATCTCGGCGATGGCCGCGATCGCGTCGTAGGGGTTCCTGCTGTGGGCGGCGAGCTTCGGCTTGCCGAGGGTGCCGCCGGTGTAGAAGACGGTGACCGCGTCGTCCGGGCCGGGTTCCGGTGCGGGTTCGGGGCGGTGCTCGGGCTGGTGCGCGGCGAGCGCCAGCAGGTCGGCGTCGGTGAAGGAGTCGGTGGCGGCGCCCAGGCTCAGCAGCGCGGGGCTGCTGGTGCAGCGTTCGGCGGCGCGCAGGGCCTGCTGCCCGTGCGCGGGGTCGACGACGACGATCCGCGCCCCGGACTGGTCGATGAGCCCGGCGAGCTCACCGGGGCCGGGTTCCGGTGGCAGCATCACCGCGCGGCAGCCGATCAGGTGCACCGCGAGCACCACCAGCGCCGATTCCGCGCGGTTGGTGAGGAACAGCCCGACGCCGTCGCCCGGGCCGAGCCCCTGCTCGCGCAGCGCGTGTCCGATCTGGAAGAGCAGTCGGCGGGACTGTCCGCGGGTGAACCGCACCGCGCCGTCGATGATCGCGTCGCGTTCCTCGTCCTGCTCCCACTGGGAGAGAATTCGCTCTAAGTACATACCTGGTGGGAACGTGGCATTGGAAATCACCGGGGTATGCAATCACGCGGTAACACGCCGTCCGCCGGAACCCTGCGCCATGCCCAGAAACAAACCATTCGTCCTATTCGGCCGGTCCACCGATCCGCGAAGGACGGCAGCGGACCGAGGCGAACCCACCGAACCCCGCGAGCAGCCCGGGCGAGCCGGTCCTGAGCTTCGAACCACCGGCACGTTGCACACCCCGCACGACGATCGAGCTTTGGTGTGGTCCTCCGAAAACGCCGATGCCGAAAACGCCGATGCCGGTGCTGGCGCGGGCTGAGCCACCCGCCGCGTCGGCCCCGCCAAGCACCACGTGCGATGACGGGATGTCCGGTCGCGCGCCGGGCGAGGAGGATACGACTTGGACCTGGCCCGGAACATCCACGTGGAGGCGGGGCATGAGTACATCCTGTGAGCCGGGGGACCTCACCTGGCGCAAGAGCAGCCGCAGCGTCACCGAGGAGTGCGTGGAGATCGCGGCAGTGGCCGACGACGTCGCCGTGCGGGATTCGAAAGATCCGTCCGGTCCGGTGCTGCTCGTGTCCCGTGCGGCGTTCCGCCGGTTCACCGCGACAATCCGCTGACCAGGCCGAGCACAGTCCCCCGAGCCGATCACGCCGCGTGCGAGACCATCCACCCGGCTGGAGCTAGCGGCGCTCGGCCCCGCCCGGTTTCACTGGTGGGCGAGTCACCCGGACCGATCCAGGCGGAGGCGGACATGACCACCAGTGCTGATCTCGGAACCGTCACCTGGCGCAAGAGCAGCCGCAGCACGGTGCAGGAGTGCGTCGAGATCGCGGCGCTGCCCGCGCGGGTCGCGGTCCGCGACTCGAAGAGCCCCGACGGCGCGGTCCTGCTGTTCAGCCGCCGCGCCTTCCGCCAGTTCCTCCAAGACCTCCGCGTCCGCGACGAGGACACCCTCGCCTGAGCGGGCACTACTGCCGCTCCACGCCGTTCGCGGCCCCAGCTCGCCCGCCCACTCGGTTCCATTGCTCCGTTCAGGCGTTTCGGCAGCATCGGTCGCAATGGGTGTCCACCCGATTCCACTCTGTGGCAATCTGGCCTTCGTTGATCAACAACGTCTGGTTGGGGCGGATGAGCGGAGCAGGTGCCGGCGAGGACGCGGCCGTGTCCAACGACGTCTCGGGTTCGGTGTCGGGGCACGTCGTGCAAGCAGGGCAGATCCACGGCGACGTGCACTTCCACCAACCTCATGCCCCGGCGCGCAGCATTCCCCGTCAACTTCCGCCTCGGTTGCGGCATTTCGTGGACCGGGGCGTCGAACAAGACGCTCTGACCACGTTGCTCAACGGTGGTTCGGCTGCTGGGCTGGTGCTGCTGTCGATGATCGACGGTGTTGCGGGGGTCGGGAAGTCGAGCCTGGTGGTGCACTGGGCGCATCACGTCCGCAACCGATTTCCCGATGGGGAGTTGTACGTGAACCTCCGCGGGTTCGATCCTGCGGCGGAACCGATGCCCACTGCCGACGCCCTGCGCGATTTCCTGCTGGCGTTGGACGTTGCGCACGACATGATCCCGGTGGATCCCGGGAATCGGGCTTCCATGTTGCGCAGCTTGCTGCACGGGCGCCGGATGCTGCTCGTGCTGGACAACGCGCGTTCGACCGCACAGGTGCGTCCGCTGCTTCCGGGCTGCGACGGATGCCTGGTATTGGTGACAAGCCGCAATCGGCTGGACGATCTCGTCATGAGCGAAGGAGCCTCCCGCATCAGCTTGGAAGTCCTACCCCACGACCAAGCGAGGGATCTGCTGGCCGGTCACCTCGGTGCGGATCGCGTGTCGTCGGAGTCAGCCGCGGTCGACGCGCTGATCACGTGCTGCGCCGGGTTACCGCTCGCGCTGAGCATGGTCGC
Organism: Saccharopolyspora sp. 6V; assembly: GCF_020176785.1. NCBI lineage: Bacteria > Bacillati > Actinomycetota > Actinomycetes > Pseudonocardiales > Pseudonocardiaceae > Saccharopolyspora > Saccharopolyspora sp. 6V. The sequence goes on from NZ_JAIUKB010000165.1 coordinate 16,648, forward strand.
TTTCAGAGCGGTGCAGATGCCGGGCGTGCCGTTGGCCGAGCTGGTCGAAGAAGTCGGTGACGAGCAAGAACGCCTCAACGCCCTGGACATCGGCGGGGAGACCGGTGTGCGAGCAGTGTTCTCGTGGTCCTACCGGTCGCTGCCGCAGGAAGCGGCACGGCTGTTCAGGCTGTTCGGGCTGCTGCGCGGGCCGCACGTGGAGCTGGACGCGGTTGCGGCCCTCGCCGGGTTGCAGCGGACCGCGGCACGCCGGGTGCTGCGCGACCTGGTGCAGGCCCACCTCGTCGAGCAGCGCGGCTCCGACCGTTACGAGATGCACGATCTGCTGCGGTCCTACGCCGCCGAGTGCGCGGCCCGTGACGAGGACGCGGCCGAGCGGATCACGGCGCTGCGCCGGCTCGTGGACCACTACCTGCGAACGAGCCGCGGTGTCGAGCGCAGCCTGACCAGCCACTCGCGGTTGTTCGTGCCGGAACCACCGGATTCCGAGATCCGTGCCAAGGAATTCGACACCAGCGACGCGGGCATCGAATGGTGGGACGCGGAACGCGCGAACCTGGTGGCGGTCGTCGAACAGGCCGCCGCTGAAGGGCTGCACGAACACGCGTGGCAGTTGCCCTACTCGTTGATGTACTACTTCAACCTCCGCCGCCACACCGATGATTGGTCGCGCAGCTTCAACATCGCGGTGCGATCAGCTCGCGAGCTGGGGGACCGGCGGGCCGAGGGGCATCTGTTGGAGGACTTGGCCGGGCTGCACTACTCGTTGCAGCAGTACGAAGAGGCGATCGAGAAGCGAGCGGCGGCACTGTCGTTGCTGGACGACACCGAGCCCTTCTACGGGATGATGCTGATAAGCCATGCGTACGCGCACCTGCGCCTCGGTGACTTCGATTCGGCGGAGGAACCGCTTCACCAGGGGTTCCGCCTCCGGGTGGCCGCTGGTGACGCGAACGGCATGGGCTATGCCCGAGCGGGTTTCGGTCTCCTGCACAGCGGGCGCGGCGACATCGACGAGGCCCTCACCGCGTTCGACGAAGCGGTGGCGCTGTACCGGCGGGTCGGCGAGCAATGGGGTGAGGGATTCGTGCTGAACAACCGGGGCGATGCCTGCCTGGCTGCAGGTCGGTTCGCGGAGGCCGCCGCCACCTTCCGGAGAGCAGCTGAGCACCGCCGTGCCATCGGACACCGGTACGGGGCGGCGACGAGCTTGCGCGGACTCGGCACCGCGCTCTCCGCGGCCGGTGATGTCGACGGCGCTCGGAACGCGTGGCAGGAAGCCTTGCAGGAGTTCGAAGGATGCGGAGCCGCAGAGGCCGAAGCGGTGCGCGCAGATCTCGAGCAGCTCTGACCGCAAGACGCTGATCGCCCGGCGGTGACCGCCCCGTTCGTCCGAGCGACCCGGACGAAGGGGCCGGTCGCTCAGGTCGTCGGGGTGCGGCGGGTTTCGCGGAGGGCGAGGAGGCCGCCGACGGCGGGGATCAGGGCCAGGAGCCTGGCCCGGGTCGGTGCCGGGCCGGCCCAGGTGGCGGCGATGGTCAGCAGGTAGGCGCAGCCGTGGATCGGGCCGGTGGCCGAGGCGACCGGCCCCCAGTGCACGGTGGCGAGGTTGACCAGCAGCACCAGCAGCGAGGCCGCTTCGACGATCGCGGCCGCGCGCAGCAGGCGGAGTTCTCCGCGCATCCCGCTCACGCCCCCGTCGTCGAACCAGGCCGGATGATCATGAGCACGACCACGACGGCCCACAGCAGGTTGAACACCCCGGTGCTCATGCCCAGCCGCGCCGGCAGCCGCGCGGCGTCCACGGCTTCGGCATCACCCGCCAGCTCCAGGGCACGGCGCTGCGCGGGCAGGATCGCCGCGGCCAGCAGTGCGGCGGCCCCGGCGGTCAGCACGATCGAGGTGATCAGCCACGCGTCACCGAGCACCCCCAGCTGCGACGCCGTCGCCAACCCGAACACCGGCACCACGATGCCCAGCAGCGCGTACACCCGGCACAGCCGGTGCAGGGCGCGCAGCACCGCGGGCGCGTTCGGATCGGTGGCGGCGGCGCGCAGGTAGCGGGGGAACGCGCTGCCCGCGACGGCGACCGGGCCGATGGCCAGGACCGCCGCGAGCACGTGCACGCTGAGCAGGAACTTCGTCACTGGGGGCTCTTCCTCTCCGAGGGGTCGGAGGGAAAGCTAGTCGGCCCCCGGCACGCCCGGCAGTGGCGTGATCGACAACAACCACCGGGTTCTCGCCAGCCCGGGCGAGCGCGCGTGCTCAACCACGACGAGCCCCGCAGGGCCACCGCGGTCGAGTCAGCCCCGGGTGATCCGCAGCAGGCGGTAATCCCCCCGATGCCCCGCTTCCATCTCGACCCCGTCGGAGTCCGCGCCGAACCCGATCCGCTGCTCCACCGCCCCGGAAGCGGCGATGGCCTCGACCGCGACCGCCAGCGGCCGGTAGGCCGGATCCTGCTGCCCAGCGGCGTTGATCTGACCGATCCGCTCCTGCAAGTGGGCTGCGTAAGTGCTCTCGGGCTCGTTGTCGGTGAGCACGAACGCGCGGCTGCCCGCGCCGAGCACGTGGTCCAAGGCCGCGGCGAGATCCGAACCCGCCGCTGCCATCGTCCACGGCCCGGGATGCGGGACGAACACGTCCGTCCTGGGCACGTGGTCACCGAACGAGGTGATCGAGTCCGCGTGCAGCATCACGGCGCCCTCGGGAACCAGCTGATCGTTCAGCACGCGCCGGATCGCGCTCTGGTTCATCTCCGGGTCGTAGGCGAACACGTTGCTCCGCTTGCTCGCCAATTCGGCCAGGAAACGCCCCTCGCGAGGATGCGGTCCGCTGACCGCGCCCGTCACGGTGCTGCGCAACAGGTCCTGCAGCACGAAGTAGTCGTCCGAGGCGACCTTCGCCGCGAGACCCTCCCGCTGGGCGGAGGTCAGGTCATGGAACTCCGGACGGGCCGTGATCTGCTCCAACGTCACATCCACGGGCTCCTCGGTGTCCGCGTAATCGATGACGGCACGCTGCACCGCCCTCCCACCACGGCCGGACGGGCGGTCGCCGAGCAGCCGGGCGACCGCGGCGTTGCCCACCACCCGCTGCAACGCCGCGACACCGTGCGGCACCCGCCCACCCGAGGCGCAGACCGCATCGTTCTCGACCTCCCGGCCGAGCCCGTGCCCCAGCCGAGCCCGTGCCGCGGCCGACGGCTGATCGCGCGTACGACGCATCGAGTCCTCCCTGGACGGACGTGATCGGGATGCACCCCACCGTCGCCGCCCCCGGTGGCGCCGGGAAAGGGACGAACGGGCACCACCAGGGGCAGTTCCCCGGTGCACGACCGGACCGGGCACCGGGGAACCGCTCAGCGCAACCGGCGGACCTTGACGGTGGAATCGATGCGGGTGATCTCGGTGCCGTCCGGTGCGGCCTGGACGCGTTCGTGCTCGGCGCAGACCTGCACCTCCCACCGCCCGTCGGCGAGCCGCAAGGAATCCACGACCTCCTGCGGGGTGGGGAAGTGCACCTCCGGATGCGGATTCCCCTCCCACTCCGGCCACCCGCAGTGCCCTTCGACGAGCAAGGTCCCACCGGGGGCGACGGCCTCGGCCGCGCGGCGCAGCACCCGCTCCCGGGGCAGCTCACCCCACGAGTGCAGGAACTGCGCCGAGACCAGGTCGAACTCGCCCGCCGGGAAGTCCACGGCCAAGTCCACCTCCCGCCAGTCGATGCGCCCGCCCAGACCCGCTTCGGCGGAACGGGCGCGGGCACGCCCGAGGACGACGGGGGACAGGTCCACCGCAGTGACCTGCCAACCCCGGCCGGCGAACCACAGCGCGTCCCCGCCCTCCCCGCAGCCCAGGTCGAGCACCCGGCCCGGCGGCAGGTCCGCGACCTGCTCGACCAAGGCGGTATTGGCCTCGCCGCTCCAGTAGTGCTCGGCCCCGCTGTACATCTCGTCCCACAGCCGCACTTCCGCGGTGCGATCGCTCATCAGGTGCTCCTCACGTGGTCGTCGTCGTTCACAGCCCGTGGCGCCGCTCGCCCGCGACGAGATCGGCGACCTCGCGCTCCCGCACGACGAACGGATCGTCGCGGGCCCGGCGGATGTCGGCTTCGACGAGATCCGAGTTGACCTGGGCGGCGACGTTCGCGCCCGCGGCGGCGGCGCCGATGACGTTGCCGGTCAAGTCCGTGACGTTGCCCGCCGCCCACACCCCCGGCACCGCGGTCGCACCGGTGGCGTCCACGGGCAGGCGAGTACCGACCAGCACGTCGCCGCGGCGCACCGGTTCGGTGCGCAACCCCAGATCGGCCAGGGCGCCGAGACGAGCGGTGAACAGCGGCGCCACCACCAACGCATCGCAGGCCAGCAGCCGCCCGCCGACCTCGACACCGGTGAACCGGTCCTCCTCCACCCGCACGCCCTCCACCGGGCCGGGCACGACGGTGATACCGCGGGCGTCGAGGTTCGCGCGGTCCTCGGCGCCGAGCTCACCGAGGGCGTGGCGCAACAACGTGACCCGCGGGCTCCACTGCCGCCACAGCAGCGCCTGGTGCAGCGCCATCGGGCCGGTCCCGAGCACGGCGATGTGCCGGTCGCGGACCTCCCAGCCGTGGCAGTAGGGGCAGTGCAGCACCTCCCGGCCCCACCGCTGCGCCAGCCCCGGCACCGGCGGCAGCTCGTCGACCAAGCCGGTGGCGACCACCAACCGCGCCGCGACGACCGCGGCACCACCGGCGAGGGTGAGCCGGAACCCACCGCCCGGTGCCCGCTCGGCGGCGACGACCTCACCGGTGCTGAACTCGGCGCCGTAGCGCTCCGCTTCGGCACGCCCGGCCGCCACCAGCTCACCCGGCGGGGTGCCCTCGCGGCCCAAGTAGTTGTGCACGCCCTCGGCAGGGGCGTTGCGCGGCTCGCCGGCATCGACGACCAGCACGCTGCGCCGGGCCCGCGCGCAGCTCAACGCCGCACTCGTGCCCGCCGCACCGCCACCGACCACGACGATCTCGTAAGAGCGATCCTGCAGATCCATGGGAAATCCCTCCTCTGCAGCCGATGCTCCACACCCCACGCCGATCCCGCGAAGAAAATTGCCACACCGGCAAAGAACGACGCGCACCCGCTACGACCGCACCACCCACCACCCGCACCCGCGCACCCCGCGACGCCGCGTTGCCGGAGCCCACACCCTCGGAAACACTCACCCCCATGCCCCTGACCGGTGACTACCTACCCAGCCCCACCCGGTGGGTCCGCGACCAGGTCGCCGTCGTCGAATCCTCCGGCGGCACCGAAGGCACCGTCCTGCACGGCGCACCGATCATCATCATCACCAACCGCGGCCGCACGACCGGAGCGCTGCGCAAAATACCGGTCATGCGCGTCGAACACGACGGCCGCTACCTCGCCGTCGCCTCCTACGGCGGCTCCACCCGCCACCCCCGCTGGTACCACAACCTCCGCCACCACCCCCACGTAGAAGTCCAGGACGGCACCCGCAAGCAGGACATGCGCGCCCGCGAACTCACCGGCGCCGAGAAGACCACGTGGTGGCACCGCGCCGTCGACGTCTTCCCCCAATACGCCGACTACCAGGCCAAGACCGACCGCGACATCCCCGTCTTCCTCCTCGAACCCCTCACCTGACGGCCCGACCCGAACACCGGCGCCGAGCACCTGCACGCGCCGCCACAGGGACCCCGAACACGACGGAGGGGCCCCCGGCAACCCGGCGAGGCCCCTCCGTCAACGCACCGCTCAGATCAAACCGAGCCCGCGCACCGCATCGCGCTCCTCGACCAGCTCGTTCACCGAAGCATCGATGCGCTCCCGCGAGAACTCGTCGACGTCCAAGCCCTGCACGATCTCGAACCGGCCGTCCTTCGCCGTGACCGGGAACGACGAGATGATGCCCTCCGGCACCCCGTACGAACCGTCCGACACCACACCCGCCGAAGTCCAGTCACCCTCCGGAGTCCCGTTGACCCAGGTGTGCACGTGGTCGATCGCCGCGTTCGCCGCCGACGCCGCCGACGACGCACCACGCGCCTCGATGATCGCAGCACCGCGCTTGGCCACCGTCGGGATGAACTCGTCCGCCAGCCACGACCGCTCCACCTGCTCGGCCGCGATCTTCCCGCCGACCTCCGCGTGGAACAGGTCCGGGTACTGCGTCGCCGAGTGGTTGCCCCAGATCGTGAGCTTCTTGATGTCGGTGACCGTCGTACCCAGCTTCTGCGCCAGCTGCGTCAACGCACGGTTGTGGTCCAGCCGCGTCATCGCCGTGAACCGCTCCGCAGGCACGTCCGGAGCGTGCGACTGCGCGATCAGCGCATTGGTGTTCGCCGGGTTCCCGACCACCAGCACCTTCACGTCCTCCGCGGCACCCGCGTTGATCGCCTCGCCCTGCGGCTTGAAGATGCCGCCGTTGGCCTCCAGCAGATCACCGCGCTCCATCCCCTTGGTGCGCGGCCGCGCACCCACGAGCAGGGCCACGTTCGTGCCCTGGAACGCCGCGGTCGCATCGTCGAACACGTCCACGCTGCTCAACAACGGGAACGCGCAGTCGTCGAGCTCCATCGCGGTGCCCTCGGCCGCCTTCACGGCCTGCGGGATCTCCAGCAAGCGAAGCTTGATCGGAGTGTCGGCCCCGATGAGCTGCCCGGAAGCGATCCGGAACAGCAGCGCGTAGCCGATCTGGCCAGCGGCACCGGTGACGGTGACGGTGACGGGCGCTTTGGTCATAGGAGGAATCTTTCCTGCTCGCCGGACGGTTACCGACCGCGATGCTATCCCGCACCCGCCACCCCGCACGCGCCGCCGCAACGGATCACAACCCGCACCCGCCCGGACCGATTCAGCGCCCACCCGAGCAGGCCGGACCGACCCGGCCCGAACCGCACACCCACACGCATCCCCCAGACCCCAGGCCAGGGGAGCGGACCCCGGCGGAAGGGAAACCTCGCTGCCCGCGTTCGAACTCGCCCGGCGAGTTCTCCGCCGGTTCCCCGTCAGCGGCGAAGCCGTCGACGCACCCACCCGCCACCACTCATTTACCC
>NZ_JAIUKB010000166.1:0-2099 GCF_020176785.1 Saccharopolyspora sp. 6V
CCGCGCCGGCCCGGGGCCGGCGGCCCCCCCCCCCCCCCGGGGGGGGGGCCCCCCCCCCCCCCCCCCCCCCCCCCCCCCCACGGTGGCGCATGGCGAGGTTCACCTCGGCGCGGACCTCGATCCACCGGGGTCGCGGTGCTCCGCGTAAGGTGATCCACCCGGCTCCGGACGGAGCGGGCGGACACGGGGACCGGGCGGCCGAGCCACCCGACGCGGTCCGCCGCCGACCGAGCAGGTCGGTGCGACCCGGAGCGGAGGGGCTCGCGCCGACGCGCGGGGGCCGGGCGGAACAGCTCGTCACGCCTTGCGCCGCCAGCAAGCCGAAGCCGGGGGGAATCCCCAGGACAGGGAACACAGGACATGTCCGAGACCACGTTGCTGCTCGGCGGCCGGATCCATTCGCCCGCCGATGCCGACGCCACCGCGATGGCCGTCATCGATGGCACCATCGCCTGGGTCGGTTCCGACAGGGTCGGCCGTGCACTGCATCCCGAGGCGGAGGTCGTCGAGCTCGGCGGGGCGTTCGTCGCCCCCGCGTTCGTCGACGCGCACGTGCACGCCACCTCGTCCGGTCTGCTGATCAACGGCCTGGACCTGACCGGCTGCGCTTCGCTGACCGAATTCCTGCACGCGCTGCGCGACCACGTCGAGGAACATCCGGGCGCGCTGGTCTGGGGCCACGGCTGGGACGAGACCTGGTGGCCGGAGCGCCGCCCGCCGTCCCGCGCGGAGATCGACAACGCCTGCGGCGGCGCGCCCGTCTACCTGTCCCGGATCGACGTGCACTCGGCGCTGGTCTCCAGCGCGCTGATCGAGCGCGCCCCGCTGGCCAAGGACACCGAGGGCTGGAGCCCGGACGGGCCGCTGACCCGCGTCTCGCACCACCACGCGCGCAGCGCCGCCCGCGAATCGCTGGGCCTGGCGCAGCGCCGGGAGGCGCAGCTGGCGTTCCTGCGGCACGCGGCGTCCTGCGGGGTGGCGGCCGTGCACGAGTGCGCGGGCCCGGACATCTCCGGCGCGGACGACCTGCGGGACCTGCTGGAGCTGTCGGCTCGCGGGGACGTGCCGGAGGTCGTCGGCTACTGGGGCGAGCTGGGTGCCCTGGAGACCGCGCGGGAGCTCGGCGTGCGCGGGCTGGGCGGCGACCTGTTCGTCGACGGCGCGGTCGGTTCGCGCACCGCGGCGCTCGGCGCGCCCTACGCGGACGATCCGACGACCTCGGGCGTGCTGTACCTGGACGCCGAGGCCGTCGCCGAGCACCTCGTCGACTGCACCCGGCAGGGCCTGCAGGCCGGGTTCCACGTGATAGGGGACGCCGGGGTCGCCGAGGCCTGCGAAGGCTTCCGCCGCGCGGCGAAGGTGCTCGGCGTGCCCGCGCTGGCGAGCATGCGGCACCGGCTGGAGCACCTGGAGATGGTGACCGCCGAGCAGGCCGCGGAACTCGGCGCCTTCGGCGTGGTCGCCTCGGTGCAGCCGCAGTTCGACGCCGCCTGGGGCGGGCCGTCGGACATGTACGCGAGGCGGCTCGGCGTGCCGCGCGGGACGCGGCTGAACCCGTTCTCGGCGTTGGCGGCGAACGGCATCGTGCTCGCCTTCGGTTCGGACGCGCCGGTGACGCCGGTGGACCCGTGGGCGGCGGTGCGGGCCGCGGTGCACCACCGCACGGACGGGTTCGGCATCTCGCCGCGCGCCGCGTTCACCGCGCACACCCGCGGCGGCTGGCGGGCCGCCGGGGTGGACGACGGGGTGACGGGCGCGCTGGTGCCGGGTGCTCCGGCGACCTACGCGGTGTGGGAGACGGGCGATCTCGTCGTCACCGCACCGGATTCGCGGGTGCAGCGCTGGTCGACGGATCCGCGCGCGGGCGTGCCGCCGCTGCCGGACCTGAGCCCGGGCGCGCCGCTGCCGCGTTGCCAGCGCACCGTGCTGCGCGGCAGGACCCTCTACGTCCGGGACCCGGACGAGGAGGACTGAGCTCCACCGGGCTCCCGTCGCGGGGGCCGGGGGGACGGCGACGCACCCGGGGAGGGGAGGCGCCACGGACGGCGCCGGGGCCCCCAAATGAAAAACAACCCCCGGGCACACCCGTTGGGGGTCAG
>NZ_JAIUKB010000167.1:0-21265 GCF_020176785.1 Saccharopolyspora sp. 6V
CCCGGGCCCCCCCCCCCCCCGCGGCCGCGCCCCCCCCCCCGGGGGCGGGGCGCCCCCCCCCCCCCCGCCCCCCCCCCCCCCCCCCCCCACCCCCCCCCCCGGGCCCCCCGGCCCCCCCCCCCCTCGACGGGCTCCGCCGCGGTGGAGGAGCGGACGCACGTCGGCGCCGGGGCCGCACTTCTGAATCCGCAGGCCGTGACCCCTGCTTCTGGGGAGCGGGTGGCGGAACCCGGGTGGTTCCCTCGCTGCGGAATCGTTTTCTCCTGTGACTCCACCACAGGAGAAGACGCTGTCCCCGCGAGGACAGCGCTGAGAACACGCGGGTGGTCGGCTTGCGGGCGTGGTCGTCAGCTCAGCGGCTTCGCCGCTGACAGGCGGAGAAGATCCGCCGTGCGAGTGCTGATCCGGCGGATCGAGCTCCCCGGCCAGGCGTTCCCGCGGGCGGGGCGTCGTGCCGCGCGGGTCAGCGCAGCAGGGCGCCGAGGCGGTGCGCCGCGTCGAGGACGATCCCGCCGAGCTCCTGTACGTCGTCCACCTCGAACAGCGACAGCCCGAGGCTGACCGGCGGTTCGGTGCCCGGCACGAGCGCCGAGATCCCGGTGACCGACGGTGCGATCTCCCCGTGCGACACGGCGAATCCGCGTTCGCGGGTCTCCCGCACCGCGTCCCGTTCGCCCGCGCGCGGGGGTGCGGCGGCCAGCAGTGCGAGGCCCGCCGAGCCGCGGTCGATCGGATCGACCTGACCGGGCCGGAACGACACGTGCATCCGCGCGCGTCGCGGCTCGACGATCATCAGCATCCGCACCTGGTGCTCGTCCTCCTGCACCACGAGGTGCGCGGTGGCCCGGGTGCGTTCGGTGAGCTCGTCGAGCACGGGCCGGGCCAGCGTCCGCAGGTCCTGCTCGACGGGTTCGCTCAGCTGCACCAGCCCGGTCCCGAGCGAGATGCGCTTGACGTCGTCGCGGCGGCACAGCCGGTGCGCTTCGAGGGTGCGCACCAGGCGGTGCGCGACGGTGCGGTGCACGCCGACGCGTTCGGCGAGTTCGCCGAGGGTGAGCCCGCGCGGCTCCTCGGCGAGGACTTCCAGGATCCGCAGCCCGTTGTGCAGCGTCTTCGACATCCCGGAGTCGAGCTCGACCGCACCGGTCTCGGACATGGGGTTCCTCCTGCGCAGTGTTGACGCGGTGCGTGAGCCCGCTTACAGTACCAATTAATCGCACGCTGTGTGCGATAATAGCACATCGATGGAGGGTTCGTGCAGCCGATCGGCGCCGACGTGCTCGCGCACGTCCACCAGCTCTACGGCGCGCAGAGCAGGCACATCGACGAGGGTCGCGCCGCCGGGTGGGCCGCGACGTTCACCGCCGACGGCGAGTTCCGCTCGCCCAGCTACCCGGAACCCGCCATCGGCACCACCGCCCTCGTCGAGTTCGCCGAGCGCTTCGCCGCCGCCGACCGCGACGCGGGCGCCCGCACCCGGCACGTGATCACCAACCTGGTCGCCGAACCGGCCGGACCCGGGGCGCTCACCGTGCACGGCTACCTGCAGATCGTGCGCACCGCCGCGGGCGAATCCCGGCTGCTGCGGATGACCACGTTCACCGACGAGCTCGTCGCCGACGGCGGGACGTGGCGGGTCCGCCGCCGCGAGGTGCGCCGCGACGACGCGCGGTGAACCACGCAAACCCAGCCAGGCGAGGAGAGAACGCATGTCCACTTCGGACGAAAACGGCCCCGGCGGTGCGCTGCACCGGCCGATCGGCGCGCACTACCCGGACCTGCCCGGCAAGGTCGCGGTGATCACCGGCGCGGCCCGCGGCATGGGCGCGGTCTTCGCGCGCGGCCTCGCCGCCCGCGGGGTGCACGTCGTCGGCGGCGACCTCGACGGCGAGCGGATGTTCGCCACCGCGGACGAGATCAACGACGCGTTGAAGTCCACAGTGGACGAACCGGGGCGGGTAGTCGGCACCGCGGTGGACGTGACGTCGGCTGAACAGCACGACCGGCTCGCCGCCACCGCCCTCGCCGAGTTCGGCAGGCTCGACCACTGGGTCAACAACGCCGGGATCTTCCCGTTCGCCCCCGCCGCGGAGATCAGCCCGGACCAGCTCGGCGGTGTGCTGCGCGTCAACGTCGAAGGCGTGCTCTACGGCGCGCAGGCCGCGGCCCGGCACCTCGGGCCCGGCGGTGCGATCGTGAACATGTCCTCGGTGTCGGCGACCCGGGTCCGGCGCGGGCGCGGCGCCTACTGCACGTCGAAGGCCGCGGTGGCGCACCTGACCGAATCGCTCGCCGTCGAGTTCGGCGACCACGGCATCCGGGTCAACGCCATCGCCCCCGGCTACATCGACACCGACATGACCCGCTGGGTCAAGGAGGACCCGGTGGCGCTGCGCCACGCCGTGGACACCGTGCCGCTGCACCGGATCGGCTCGCCGGAGGAGGTGTTCGGCGCGCTGCTGTTCCTGCTCTCCGACAGCGCCCGCTACATCACCGGGCACAGCATCGCCGTGGACGGCGGGTCCCGGCATGTCTGAGGCCGTCGAGCGCGTCGGCTACCCCGGGGTCGTGCTCATCACCGGTGCCGCCGGGGGCATGGGCGCCGCGCACGCGCGGGCGCTGGGCCGCCGGGGCGTGCACGTGTGCCTCGCCGACGTGGCCGATCCCGGCGAGGTCACCGCCGAGATCGCCGCCGCGGGCGGCTCGGCCTCCGCGCACGAGCTGGACGTCACCGACCCGGCGGCCTGGACGCGCGTCGTCGCCGAGATCCGCGACGGCCGCGGCGAGCTCGGCGGGCTGGTGAACAACGCCGGCATCTCGCGGCGGCTGCGCTTCACCGAGACCACCGCCGAGGTGTGGGAACAGGTATTGCGGGTGAACCTGCACGGCCCGTTCCACGGGATGCAGGCCGTCGCCGGGCTGATGCGCGACTCCGGCGGCGGATCGATCGTGAACATCTCCTCGATCTCCGGGCAGATCGGCTACTTCTCCCCGTCGTACTCGGCGAGCAAGTGGGGCCTGACCGGGCTGTCGAAGTCGGCGGCCGGGGACTTCGCCCGCTGGGACATCCGGGTCAACTCGGTGCACCCGGGACTGGTCGGCACCGCGCTGCTCGACGGCGCCGACGCGTTCGTGACCTCCGCGGTCGCCAGCATCCCCGCCGGGCGCACCGGCACCCCCGAGGAGATCACCGAAGCGGTGCTGTTCCTGCTCTCGGACCGCTCCGCGTACCTGACCGGCAGCGAGATGACGGTGGACGGTGGGCTGGTGTCCAACGGGCTGTACCACCGGATCCTCGCCGACAGCGGGGGAGACCTGCCATGACCGAGCACTACGACGTGATCGTCGTCGGCGGGGGCGGGGCCGGGCTGGCCGCGGCCGTGTCGGCGGCCGAACGCGGCGCCGCGGTGCTGCTGTTCGAATCGGAGCGGGAGCTCGGCGGCTCCACGCAGCTGTCCGCGGGCATGTTCACCGCCGCCGGGACGTCCGTGCAGCGGGGGCTCGGCGTCGAGGACTCGCCGCAGGCGTTCTTCCAGCACTACATGGACCTCAACCAGTGGTTGCTGCGGCCCGGCCTGGTCCGCGGGTTCTGCGACCGGGCCGGGGCCGCGCTGGAGTGGCTGATCGGGCTCGGCGTGGAGGTCCCCGCCGCGATCTCCGGCGACGCGCACACCCCCGGGCTGTGCCGGGCGGGCGTGGAGGACGTGTGGCGCGGGCACGTGCCGAAGGACCAGGGCTACGGCCTGGTGCGGGTGCTGGACAAGGCCCGCCGCGCGCACCGGGTGGAAGCGGTGCTCGGCACCCGGGTGCAGCGGTTGCGCACCACCGGCGACCGGGTGTCCGGCGTCGTCGCCGACGACGTCGAGGTCGACGCGGACGCGGTCGTGATCGCCAGCGGTGGCCTCGCCCGCGACCCGGAGCTGCTGGCCCGGCACTACCCGGCCGCGGCCCGCGCCGGCGAGGACCTGTTCGTCGTCGCCGCCGACGGCAGCCGCGGCGACCACCTGCGGTTCGGCGCGCAGGTCGGCGCCGCGCTCGCCGGGGACGGCTGGGGGCTGATGCTGCCCACCGCCTACTTCCAGCGGCTGCACCACTGGCAGTCCGGTTTCCCGCCGAAGTCCCGCATCCACGTCAACGCCCGCGGCCGCCGCTTCATGGACGAGGACGCCTCCTACGCGGTGTCCACCGGCATCATCGACGCCCAGCCCGGGCCGGTGTGGGCGGTGTTCGACGAGCGGGCCCGCCGCGCGCTGCCGCCCGGCTACGCGCACTGGGACGCGGCGGTGGTGCTGCGCGAGGCCGAAGCCGGTCGCACCGCGCGCGCCGCGACGCTGCCGGAGCTCGCCGAGCTGATCGGGGTGCCCGCCGCGGCGCTCACCGCCGAAGTGGCGCGCTGGAACGACCAGCTGCCGCACGGCGCCGACGCCGACTTCGGCAGGCACGAGACCTTGCGCGCCAAGGGATCCACCGCCGCACCGGACCCGATCGGCGAGGGACCGTTCTACGCGGTGCGCACGCTGCCCGCCGAACTGGTCTGCACCCACGCCGGGCTGGAGATCGACGCCACCGCCGCCGTGCTCGACGAGCGCGGGAGCCGGGTGCCGGGTCTGTTCGCCGCCGGGGAGGCCGGGGCCGGGGTGCTCGGCGCCCGCTACGTCGGCGGCGGCAACGCCGTCGCCAACGCCATCACCATGGGCCGCGCCGCCGGGCTGTCCGCCGCGCGCCGCGCCGCCTGACTCTGCTCAACGTCGAGGAGAAACGCCATGTCCGACGCCGCCGACGGCGAACTCGGCAGGAGGACGGTCCGGAAGGTCTCGTCCCGCATCCTGCCGATCGTGGGCCTGCTGTACGTGTTCAACTACATGGACCGGGCCAACATCAGCTACGCGCAGCTCGGCATGCAGCACGAGCTCGCCATCACCACCGCGACCTTCGGCGTCGCCGCGTCGATCTTCTTCCTGGTGTACGTGCTGTTCGAGATCCCCAGCAACATGATCATGAAGCGGGTGGGGGCGCGACTGTGGCTGGCGCGCATCGCCATCACCTGGGGCCTGGTCACCGTGCTCACCGGGTTCGTGCAGAACGTGCCGCAGCTCTACGGCGCCCGCATCCTGCTCGGCATCGCCGAAGCCGGGCTCTTCCCGGGGCTGCTGCTGTACATGACCATGTGGTTCCGCACCGGGGAACGCGGCCGGGCCATCGCCGCGCTCGCGCTGGCACAGCCGATCGCGATGGTGCTGGGCAGCCTCACCGGCGGGTTCATCCTGGACCACGTGCAGTGGTTCGGGCTCAGCGGCTGGCGCTGGGTGTTCATCCTGCAGGGCGCGCCCGCGCTGCTGCTCGGCGCGCTCACCCTGCTGTACCTGCCGAACCTGCCCAGCCAGGCCCGGTTCCTCACCAAGGCCGAATCCGCCTGGCTGGAACGCGAGATCAGCGCCGAGTACCGGTCCGAGGAACCCGAGACGTTCCTGGGCCAGCTGCGGATCCTCAAGGACCGCAAGGTGCTGTACCTGGCGGTGGCGAACCTGTTCGCGGCCTGCGGGCTCTACGGCTTCACCTTCTTCCTGCCGCAGATCATCAGCCAGCTCGACCCGTCCTACTCGGCCACCAACATCGGAGTGCTCGGCGCGGTGCCGTTCCTGGTCGGCGCGGTCGGGATGCTGCTGGTGGCCCGCAACTCCGACCGCACCGGGGAGCGGCGCGGGCACGTGGTGGCGCTGATGCTGCTGGCCGCGGCCGGGCTGGCGGGCACCATCTGGTTCCGGCAGGACCCGGTGCCCGCGCTGGTGTGCCTGTCGATGGTGGCCGTCGGGGTGCTCGGCTACATGGCGCCGTACTGGGCGATGGCCGCGCGCGTGCTGTCCCGCGAGCACACCGCGGTGGGGCTCGCCGCGATCAACTCGATCGCCGCGCTCGGCGGGTTCCTCGGTCCGTACGTCATCGGGATCAACGCCGGTGAGGGGAACGTGTCGCTCGGGCTCTACTTCCCGATCGGCTGCCTCGTGGTGTGCGCGGTGCTGCTGCTGGCGGTGCGCGTGCCCCGGGACGAGGCGGCCAGGACGGTGGTACCGGCGGGAGCGGCGGAGTGAGCCGCTCGCGCTTTCGGCGGTGGTGCGGCGCGGGTCTGATCGGTGCAATGACCTCGCCCCGGTCCGCCACCGCGGACGGGATGGCAGCACGCGGCGGTGCCCGACCGGCACCGCGGACAGGAGGCGAGAACGATGGCGCACTACCGGCGACTCGGTGACGTCCCGCCGAAGCGGCACACCCAGCACCGCGACGAGCAGGGCGCGCTGCACTTCGAGGAGCTGATGGGCGAGGAGGGCTTCTCCGCGGACTCCTCGCTGCTCTACCACCGGAACCTGCCCTCGGCGATCGTCGATTCGCAGGTGTGGGAGCTCCCGGACCAGACGACCACCCCGAACCACCCGCTCACCCCGCGGCACCTGAAGCTGCACGACCTGTTCACTGCGGAGGCCGCGGCCGCCGCCGACGTGGTCACCGGGCGCAGGCTGGTGCTCGGCAACGCCGACGTGCGGATCTCCTACGTGGTCGCCGAGCGGAAATCCCCGTTGTACCGCAACGGGATCGGCGACGAGATCGTCTACATCGAATCGGGTTCGGCGACCGTCGAGACGGTGTTCGGGGCGCTGGAGGCGACCTCCGGCGACTACGTGCTGATCCCGCGCGCCACCACGCACCGCTGGGTGCCGCACGGCGACGAGCCGCTGCGCGCCTACGCGATCGAGGGCGGCGGGCACATCGCCCCGCCGAAGCGCTACCTGTCCCGGTTCGGGCAGCTGCTGGAGCACGCTCCCTACTGCGAACGGGACCTGCACGGGCCCGCCGAACCGCTGCTGCGCGAGGGTACCGACGTGGAGGTGCTGCTCAAGCACCGCGGGTCCACCGGCATCGTCGGCACCCGGCTCGTGTACCCGCAGCACCCGTTCGACGTGGTCGGCTGGGACGGCTGCCTGTACCCGCTCACCTTCAGCGTGCACGACTTCGAACCGATCACCGGGCGGGTGCACCAGCCGCCGCCGGTGCACCAGGCGTTCGAGGGCGAGAACTTCGTGATCTGCAACTTCGTCCCGCGCAAGGTGGACTACCACCCGCTGTCCATCCCGGTGCCGTACTACCACTCCAACGTCGACAGCGACGAGATCATGTTCTACTGCGGCGGGAACTACGAGGCGCGCAAGGGATCCGGCATCGGGCAGGGCTCGGTGTCGGTGCACCCCGGCGGGCATTCGCACGGACCCCAGCCCGGTGCCTACGAGCGCAGCATCGGCGTGGAGTTCTTCGACGAGCTCGCCGTCATGGTCGACACCTTCCGGCCGCTGGAACTCGGCGAAGGCGGGCTGGCCTGCGACGACGGGCAGTACGCCTGGACCTGGGCGGGACGGGGGCCGCGGTCGTGACGCCCCCGCTGGTCGCCGGGCTGCTCGACGACGCGGCGATGTTCCCGCCCGGCCTGCTGCCGCTGCCGCAGGCCGTGCGGGCGCACGCCGCGCACCGCACCGCCGCGCACTCGGCGGCGGTGGGGCCGCTGGTCGTGGCCGCGCCCGCGCTCGCCGAGCTGCCCGCGGCCGACCCGGCGGGGACCGCGCCGCTGGCGGTGACGGTGCCCGCTGGACCCGCCGCCGTGCCGGCCGCGCTCGCCGAACTGGGTGGTTTCCCGTTGCGGGCGCTGGAGATCCCGCTGCCGGACCTCGACCCGGGCGAGCTACCCGAGGCCCTGCGCCGGATCCGGGGGAGCACCGACGCCGAGGTGTTCGTGGAGGTGCCCCGGGACGACCGCCGCGCCGCGGTGCTGGCCGCGCTCGGGCCGCTCGGCTGCCGGGCGAAGTTCCGCACCGGCGGGGTGCGCGCCGACCTGCATCCCGGCGAGGAGGAGCTGGCCGCCGCGGTGCACGAGGTGGTGCGCCTCGACGTCCCGTTCAAGGCCACCGCCGGGCTGCACCACGCGGTGCGCGGCAGCCGCGGGTTCGAGGAGCACGGGTTCCTGAACATCCTGCTCGCCGTGGACGCCGCGCTGCGCGGTGGCTCGGTCGCCGACCTCGCCGCCGTGCTCGCCGACCGGGACGCGCCCGGGATCGCCGCCCGCGTCGCCGCGCTGGGGGAGGAGCGGACGCGGGAGCTGCGCGCCCGGTTCACCTCCTTCGGCACCTGCAGCGTGGCCGAACCGCTCGCCGAACTCGCCGCGCTCGGCCTGCTGCCCGGCCACCTGGCCACCGACCTGCCCGCGAACCACCCAGGAGCCGACTCGTGATCATCGACGTGCCCGCCGATTCCGGCTACGGCCGGGAGAACCTGCCCTACGGCGTGTTCAGCACGCCCGGCACGACGCCCCGCGTCGGCGTCCGGCTCGCCGACCGGGTGATCGACCTGGCGGCGGCGCTGGACGACCCGCTGTTCGCCGTGCCCTCGCTGAACCCGTTCCTGGCTCGCGGCAAGGAGTGCTGGGACGAGGTGCGCGCCCGGATCACCGCGCTCGTCGATGGCGACGTGCCCGACACCGCCGTGCACCCGGTGGCGGAGGTGACGATGCACCTGCCGTTCGACGTGGGCGACTACGTGGACTTCTACGCCTCCGAGCACCACGCGTCCAACCTCGGCCGGTTGTTCCGGCCGGACGCGGCACCGCTGCTGCCGAACTGGAAGCACCTGCCCGTCGGCTACCACGGCCGCGCGGGCACCGTCGTCCCCTCCGGCACGCCGATCGTGCGGCCCAGCGGGCAGCGCAAGGCGCCGGACGAGGCCGCCCCGAGCTACGGGCCCAGCAGGAGGCTGGACATCGAGGCCGAGCTCGGCTTCGTCGTCGGCACCGGATCGCGGCTGGGCGAGCGGGTCCCGGTGTCCGCGTTCGAGGAGCACGTGTTCGGCGCGGTGCTGGTCAACGACTGGTCCGCCCGCGACCTGCAGGCCTGGGAGTACGTGCCGCTCGGCCCGTTCCTCGGCAAGAGCTTCGCCACCTCGATCTCGCCGTGGGTGGTGCCGCTGGCCGCGCTGCGCGCCGCCCGGGTGCCGACCCCGGTGCAGGACCCGGAGCCGCTGCCGTATCTGCGGGAGGGCGATCCGTGGGGCCTGGACGTCGAGTTCAGCGTGCGGTGGAACGGCGAGGAGGTCAGCCGCCCGCCATACCGCGAGATGTACTGGTCCCCGGCGCAGATGCTCGCGCACCTCACCGTGAACGGCGCGAGCTGCCGCCCCGGCGACCTGTTCGCCTCCGGCACCATCTCCGGGCCCGGCAAGGAGGAACGGGGCGCGTTCATCGAACTCACCTGGGGCGGCGCGGAACCGGTGCGGGTCGGCGGCGAGCCGCGGACGTTCCTGGAGGACGGCGACGAGGTCGTCCTCACCGCCACCGCACCCACCGCGTCCGGCACCCGCCTCGCCTTCGGCGAAGCCACCGGCCGCATCCTCCCCGCCCGCCCCTGACCGGCGGGGCATTCGCGGAGGAGCGTCCCGTTCGACCTGATCGAACGGTCGAACGGGACGCTCTGGAGCGGTTTCGTCAGCGGCGGTCCAGTCCGGCGAGCAGCTGCGAGAATCCGTGCTCGGTGACGATCGGTATCCCGTACTTGCGGGCGGTCTCGGCCTTTCGGGACTGCGAATCCGCGTCCGCCGCGATCAGCAGTCGGGTCTTCTTGGTGACGTAGGCCCGCACGGTGAGCTCGGCTCGTTCCGCGCGGTCGATCCACTGCTCGCGAGGCGCGCTCGTCTCGCCGGTGAACACGACGGAATCTCGCGGTGCCAAGCGGATGTCGACGGTCAGCGGTGGCACCGGCATCGCGTTCGCGGCCGCCGCGGATCGGTGCACCGGTACCGCCACGGGGCCGGTCGGGGCAGGCCACCGGGAGGTCCGCGCGAGCCGTTCCGCCTCCCGCCATCGGGCGTCTCCGGGGGCGGTCCGCAGGTAGTGCCGGAGGAGGCCCGCGGCGGCCCGCGCGTCGTGCAACGCGGCGTGCGCGTGCACGAGCGGCACCCCGGTCGAGGCGCAGCAGGACGCGAGGTCGAACTCGTCCTGGCGAAGGAAGTCGTGGGCGAGCAGCATCGTGCACAGTCCGGCGGGCGCGCTCTCCGCCACGTCGAACCCGAGGCGGTCGAATTCCTCCGCGAGGAACCCGAGGTCGAAGCTCAGGTTGTGCGCGACCAGCACTCGCCCGGTGAACAGCCGGGACAACTCCGGCGCGATCTCCGCGAACACCGGCGCGTTCCTGGCATCGGCCGCACTGATGCCGTGCACGTGCTGCGGGCCCAGATCGCGCTGCGGGTTGATCAGCGTGCACCACTCCTCCTGCACGGCTCCGGACGGATCGAGCAGGACGACGGCGATCTCCGCGATGCGATGCCGCGAACGGAGTCGGAGGCCGGTCGTCTCGACGTCGATCACCGCATAACCCCAGGACATGGCGGTTCCCCTCGCCTCCCGCCGCGACTTCGAGCCGAGCCGGTTCTCCCATGGCGCAGCCGCATCGCGTTCGTGTCGATCTTCACGTTACAGGTGGCTCGAAGCGGGAGACGGGAGAAGGCATTGCGGTGACGGGGAAAACGTCGCCGGGACCCGGTTCGGCGGATCCCGGCGACCGGTCAGCCCTGGCGGCCCTTCCAGCGGGGGTTGCGCTTGTTGACCACGTAGAGCTTGCCGCGCCTGCGCACGACCTGGGACCCGTCCTTGTCCTTGAGAGACTTGAGCGATGCGCGGACCTTCATCCGTCCTCCTCGCGGTGCGGAACACGACGTTCGTCGATGGCGCACCCAGCTTAGACGATATCGATAATCGTTTTCACCTAGGCCTCGCCTGGAGGTGTCGACCGGTGCCCCGATCGGGTCCCGTGCCGTGGAAGATCGCCATCGGCGGATATTCGCGGCCTACGCTGCCGACCGGAGGTGCCGCCATGACCCAGACCGCGCTCCCGCTGATCGACCTCTCCCGGTTCCGCGACCCCCGCGAGCGGGAGCCGCTGCTGGCCGAGCTGCGCCGCGCCGCGCACGACGTCGGCTTCTTCCACCTCACCGGGCACGGCGTGCCCGAGGAGCTCATGACCGGGATCTTCGAGGTCACCCGCCGGTTCTTCGCGCTGCCCGTCGCACAGCGCCGGGAGATCGAGAACGAGCGCTCCCCGCAGTTCCGCGGCTACACCGCCACCGGTCACGAGCTCACCGGCGGCACCCCGGACCGGCGCGAACAGCTCGACATCGGCCCGGAGCGCGAGCCGGTGCCGACCGGGCCGGGTGATCCGCCGTGGCAGCGGCTGATCGGGCCGAACCAGTGGCCGGCCGCGCTGCCGGAACTGCGGGAGGTCGTCCTCGCCTGGCAGGCCGAGGTGCTGCGCGTCGGCCGCGAAGTGCTGCGCGCGCTCTCGGCCGCCCTCGGGCAGCCCGAGGACCACTTCGACACCTGGTTCGACGCGGACGCCAGCACCCACCTCAAGCTGGTGCACTACCCGGGCGCGGCCGACCGCGGCCAAGGTGTCGGCGCGCACAAGGACTACGGCTACCTCGCGCTGCTGCACCAGGACTCGGTCGCCGGACTGCAGGTGCAGGACGAGTCGGGTGGCTGGATCGACGCCGACCCGGTGCCCGGGACCTTCGTGGTCAACATCGGGGAACTGCTGGAGCTCGCCACCGGCGGCTACCTCACCGCCACCCGGCACCGGGTGCGCAGCCCCGAACCCGGTGTGGACCGGTACTCGGTGCCGTTCTTCCTCGCGCCGCGGCTGGACGCCGTGGTGGAACCCCTCGAACTGCCCGCCGAACTCGCCGCGGAAGCCCGCGGGATCAGCGCCGACCCGGACAACCCGCTGCTGGCCGCGTACGGGGAGAAGGCGCTGCTGGGCTGGCTGCGCTCGCACCCCGAGGTGGCGCGGCGCTGGTGGTCCGACGTGCTGGAGGCGCGATCATGACCGGACCGCTGGAAGCCGGACCGCGCTGGGCGTTCGACACCCGCCAGGTGCACGCCGGGGCTCGCCCGGACCCGACGACCGGGGCGCGGGCCACCCCGATCTACCAGACCACGTCGTTCGTCTTCGACGACGCCGAGCACGCCGCCGCCGCGTTCGCGCTGCAGGACCTGGACACGCACGCCTACAGCAGGCTGTCGAACCCGACGAACTCCGTCGTGGAGCAGCGCATCGCCGACCTGGAGAACGGCATCGGCGCGGTCGCGGTCGCCAGCGGGCAGGCGGCCTCCGCGCTGGCGCTGCTCGCGATCGCGCGCGCCGGTGATCACGTGGTCGCGTCCTCGGCGCTCTACGGCGGGACGCACAACCTGTTCGCGCACACCTTCGCGGACCTGGGCATCACCGTCGACTTCGTCGACGACCCGGACGACCTCGGCCAGTGGCGGGAGGCGGTGCGCCCCGGGACCAGGGCGCTGTACGGGGAGACGATCGCGAACCCGAGCGGCGCCGTGCTCGACGTCGAAGGCGTCGCCTCCGTCGCGCACACCGCCGGGGCACCGCTGGTCGTGGACAACACGGTGGCGACGCCGTACCTGTGCCGCCCGCTCGACCACGGGGCGGACGTGGTGGTGCACTCCACCACGAAGTTCCTCTCCGGCCACGGCACCGGCGTCGGCGGGATCATCGTCGACTCCGGCCGGTTCGACCACTTCGCGGACCCGGAGCGCTGGCCGCAGCTCACCGCGCCCGACCCGAGCTACCACGGCCTGGTGTTCGGCACCGAGTTCGGCGAGCTGGGCTACCTGATGCGGGTGCGCACCCGGCTGGTCCGCGACCTCGGGCCCGCGGTGTCGCCGTTCAACGGGTTCCTGCTGCTGCACGGCCTGGAGACGCTGTCGCTGCGGATGGAACGGCACGTCGCGAACGCCCGCGCGATCGCCGGCTGGCTCGACGACCAGCCCGAGGTGACGCGGGTGCACTACGCCGGGCTGCCGTCGAGCCCGTGGCACGCCGCCGCGAAGCACTACCTCGCCGACGGGGCCGGGGCCGTGCTCGCCTTCGAACTCGCCGGTGGCCTGGCCGCGGGGAAGCGGTTCGTGGACGCGCTGCGGCTGTTCAGCCACCTGGCGAACATCGGTGACGTGCGCAGCCTGGTGATCCACCCGGCGTCCACCACGCACGCCCAGCTCGACGAGGACCAGCAGCGCGCCGCCGGAGTCACCCCCGGCCTCGTCCGGCTCTCCGTCGGCCTCGAATCCGCCACCGACCTCATCGCCGACCTCGCCACCGCCCTCGCCGCGACGGCGGACGGCTGATCGACGAGCAGGTGGTCGACCACCCGCGCCTCGGTGGCGCTCAGGTCGTCGCCGCCGTGCGCTGACCTAGCGCGCCGCCGCCTCCGGGCCGAGGAGTTCGGGCGCGTAGGCGAGCAGCAGCCGCAGGGCGCTCACCGGGGCGGCCACCGGATCGGGCAGCGCCACGTCGCGGGCCACGTGCGCCCCGCGGTAGGCCGGTTCCGGGATGGTGACGTCGGTGAACCAGCGCAGGAAGTCGGCCGGGGCCAGCGGGATCCCCGTGCTCCCGGCCAGCGCCTCGTTCAACGCGAGCAGCGCGGCGGGCGGGTTGCGCAGCATCCACCGGTAGAGCTCGGAGAACTCGAAGATCCGCTGGTCCACGCGGCTGGCGACCGCGCCGTGGCGCTGCGCGATCCGCACCCCGTGCTCGGTGGAGGCCTGCTCGGCCGCGCTCCACGCCGGGTCGTGCACCCACCGCTGCGCCAGCTCTCCGCGGTGCAGGCGGTGCAGGTAGTCGGCCCACAGCGGTGCCCCGGGATTGCCGAAGTCGTCCGCCGAACGGCCCAGCGCGATGGCGGCTCCGCGCTCCACCCCCTCCAGGATGCCCGCGTCCACGTAGGACACCCAGCTGCCGGGGGCGCCGAAGCCGTTCTCCGCGAAGAACCGGATGATCCCCTCGATGTTGCGCCAGTGCCGGAAGCCAGGCACGTACTCGGCGGCGATCTCGTCCTGCACGGCGCGGACGAACACCAGCCGTTCGGACAGCGGCAGCCGGTCCAGCTCCAGCGCCGTGCAGTCCAGGGTGCGCGCGCACTCCGATCCGTTCCGCTGCGGCGCGGCGGCGGCGGGCGGGACGCCGAGCGCGAGCAGCGCCGGTACCAGCAGGAGCAGGACGACGTCGCGGCAGCGGGGCAGTCGCACCGGGGACCTCCGGGAATCGGAACTCGATCACCGGACAGTTCAGCAGCTCCGCCGCCGATCTCCGCCGCCCCGGCACCGGAATCACCCGCACGGATGATCGCGGCGGCTCGGTGCGGGACGTCCGGCGGAGGTCGTAGAGTCGGGGGCATGGTCCAGCACGGCGACCGCTCGGTGATCGCGAGGAATCGCCGGGCGCGGCACCACTTCACGATCCTCGACACCTACGAGGCCGGGCTCGTCCTGGTCGGCACCGAGGTGAAGAGCCTGCGGCTCGGGCGCGCCTCCCTCGCCGAGGCGTTCGCCACCGTCGACGACGGGGAGGTGTGGCTGCGCAACCTGCACATCGCCGAGTACTGGCACGGCAGCTGGACCAACCACACCCCGCGGCGCACCCGCAAGATGTTGTTGCACGCCAAGGAGATCCGCACCCTCACCGGCAAGTCCAAGGAGACCGGGCACGCGCTGGTCCCGCTGTCGATGTACTTCAGCGACGGCTGGGTGAAGGTGGAGCTGGCGCTGGCGCGCGGCAAGAAGAACTGGGACAAGCGCCGCGACATCGCCGCTCGGGACGCCGAGCGCGAGATGGCCCGCGGCATCGGCTGGCGGCTCAAGGGCCATCCCGGCCGCGACGGGAAGGGCCGGCGCCGCCCACCGGACGACCCGGTGCTGCGCTACAGCCCGTGAGGACCGCCCCGCGGCGGGCGGCGGAACCCCGTCCGCGGTTCCGCCACCCAGGCGCGGTGACGACCCGAGGTCAGTCCTCGTCCGGCTTGGCGTGGTCCGCCACGCCGGGGTTCGGGTCGCGGGACAGGTCGATCAGCGGGTCCACGCCGGCGCCCTCGGGGGCGGCGTGGTCGGGGACCCCCGGGTTCGGGTCGCGGGACGGGTCGGTCAACGGGTCGGGCTCGCTCATGCCGTGCCTCCTCGGCGTGCTCGGGGCGGGGCGCCGGACGGGCGGCGCCGACCCCAGGATGCCTGCTCCGCGACGGCCACCGGACGCGGGGAGGCGGGTTCCGGCGCGCGTTCTCCGGACGCGCTCGCGCGGCCCGGCGGATGAGATCATGAGCGCGGTCCGCTACGGGAGGAGCACCCGGTGTCATCCGAGGACGAACTGCCCGCGCTGGAGGAGGAGCTGCGCGCGTTGACGCGCCGCAGCAGGCTGCGCACCCGCGAACTCGCGCGGGACGTGCACCCGAAGCTGGATCCGACCGCCTACCCGCTGGTGGTGCTGCTGGCGAAGGAGGGCGCGCAGCGCATGTCGGCGATCGCGGCCGCGCTGTCGCTGGACAAGTCCACGGTGAGCAGGCAGGTCGACGCGGTGGTGCGGATCGGGCTCGCCGAACGGGTGGCCGACCCGGTCGACGCGCGCGCCAAGCTGGTCGTGCTCACCGAGCAGGGCGGCGTGCGGGTCAGCGAACAGCTCGCCGAGCAGCGGCGGCGGTGGCGGGAGGTGCTGGGCGGCTGGGACCCGGCGGACATCGCCGAACTGGCCCGGCTGCTGCACCGGCTGGGCGAGACCGACCTGCTCTGAGCGGACCGCTCGATCCCTGGCGCGCTCGGCCGGAACGCCGTCGTCGCTGGTGAGGTTCGTTACGCGCCGACCGGGATTGCCCAGGCCACAGCGCGCCCGCCGCACGGCCGGCTGCCGCGTCCCGTGCGGGAGGAGGTTGTCGTCGACCACCAAGATCACTACTTTGGGTGAATGGCTGGTGATCAGGACAGGTGGCGGGCGCTGGGTGTCGACGTGGAGCTGCCGAGCGCGGCCCGCGTGTACGACGCCTACCTCGGCGGCGCCCACAACTTCGCGGCGGACCGGGCCTTCTTCGCCAGGGCCAAGGAGAAGCTGCCGCACATCGCCGACGTGGCGCGCTGGAACCGCACCTTCCTGCGCCGCGCCGTGCAGACCATGGCCGAGGAGGGCATCGACCAGTTCCTCGACATCGGCTCCGGCCTGCCCACCGCGGGCAACACGCACGAGATCGCGCACCGGACCAACCCGGACGCCCGCGTCGTCTACGCCGACAACGAGCCGGTCGCGGTCGTGCAGACCGAGGAGCTGCTCAAGGACGTGCCGGGCACGGCCGTCGTGCGGGGCGACTTCCTGGAACCCGACGCGATCCTCGGCGCGGCCGCGACCCGCGAACTGCTCGACCTCACCAAGCCCGTCGGGGTCCTCGCCGTGGCGCTGCTGCACTTCATCCCCCGCGAGCAGCACCCCGAGGCGGCGCTGGAGCGGTACAAGGACGCGCTGCCCGCGGGCAGCCGGCTCGCCATCAGCCACGCCACCGTCGACGGCGTCGCCGAACCGGTCCGCTCGCAGACCCTCGACTTCATCGACTCCTACAAGGACACCCAGAACCCGGGATTCACCGCTCGCGACGAGCTGGAGTTCCGGCGGTTCTTCACCGGGTGGGAGCTGCTGGACCCGGGAGTCGCGTTCACCTCGGAATGGCGTTCCGACCTCACCGACGTGGACGACTTCGCCACGGCCAACCCGAAGAACGCGGTCTGCTTCGCCGCGGTCGCCCGCAAGCCCTAGGCCGCGGAGGGACCCCTCGTGCCCTCCGCGGCCGGGCTCGGGTCAGCCGATCTCGACGCGGGTGGCGTCGGCGTGCTCGCCGTTCGGCACGCCGGAGACGGTGACCTGGTCGCCGTCGCGCAGCTCGTCGGCGCCGACCGGCTGCCCGTCCTTCAGCACCGCGGTGTCCGCGCCGACGACCCACAGGAGGCCGTCGGCGTTCGCCTTGAACACGACGAACTCGCCGTCGGGCGTCTGCACGTCGCCGCGCTCCCGCACGACGCCCTGCTCGGCGACGATGTCGCGCGCCTGCTCGTTCACCGCGGAGCGGTCGAGCGCGGTCGGCTGGGCGGTGGCGGCGGACTCGGCCGACGGGGCGCTGCCGGTGGTGGCCTGGGCGGCGGCGCCGATGGCCAGGGCGGGCGCCAAGGCCAGCGCGGCGATGGCGGCGGTGCGTCGGAAGGTGTTGAGCCGCATGGGATTTCCTCTCCTCGTGAACTTGCGGACTCGTTCAGGTTGACCGCCCGATCTCGGTGAATCCGGTGCGGTTCTGAGAGGTTCCTGGGAGCCGCGGACCGTTCCGGCAGCTCGCGATCACCGGGACGGTCCGCGGCGCGCGATCCTCCCGGAGAACTCCCAGGAACCCGATCCGGCCGCGGCGCGGGCGGCGAACCGGTGAAGACCTGCTGCGGCTTCGGCCTCGATCGTGCCGCGTCGCGATGGCCCGGATGCTCGGTTCCGCAGCCGTCCGGATTCGCAGCCGTCCGGATTCGCCCGGCGGCGCGGGATCGCGCGCTCGACCGCGGTCCGGGACGGGTCGGCCCGGCGGTGGGGATCGCGCGCTCGCGCGGAATCCGGGGCCGGTTCGTCCCGCGGTCACCCCGCGTCGGCCGCCCGAGGGGCCTCCGCGCCGGTCGCCGGGGAGATCTCGACGCGGTCCAGCACGACCCGGAAGCAGGTGCCCGCCCCGGGCGCGGTCGCCAGCTCGACCCGTCCGTCGTGCGCCTCCACCAGCGAGCGCACGATGGCCAGCCCCAGCCCGGCTCCGCCGCTGGCCCGGCTGCGCGACCCGTCGGACCGGTAGAACCGCTGGAACACCCGCTCCGCTTCCTCCGGGGCGAGTCCCGGCCCGTCGTCGGCGACCTCCAGCACGGCGCGTCCGTCGATCGAACCGACGCCGATGCGCACCGGCGTGCCCTCCGGGGTGTGCCGCACGGCGTTGCCGACGAGGTTGGTGACCACCTGCCGCAACCGTTCCTCGTCGGCCAGCGCGGGCGCGGCCGCGGGCGGGCCACCGCCGGGTCCGGTCAGCTCGGCGGGCCGCGACGGGTCGAGCGCGTGCACGTCGTGCAGCGCGTCGGCGGCGAGGGTCCGCAGGTCCATCGGGGCGAGCTGCAGCGGCAGCCGTTCGTCGAGCCGCGCCAGCAGCAGCAGGTCGTCCACCAGCCGCTCCAGCCGGTCGGATTCCCGCTCGATGCGGGACATCGCGTCCACGCCCGCGGGCACCGCGCCCATCCGGTGCAGCTTGCTGAACCCCTTGATCCCGGCCAGCGGGGTGCGCAGCTCGTGGCCGGCGTCGGCGACGAAGCGGCGCATCCGCGCCTCCGATTCGGCGCGGGCGGCGAACGCGGCCTCGTTGCGGTCGAGCATCGCGTTCAGCGCCCGCGACAGCCGCCCGACCTCGGTGTCCGATCCGGCCGATTCGGGGACGCGGCTGCCGAGGTCGCCCGCCGCGATGGCCGCCGAGGTCCGCTCGATCCGGCGCAGCGGCCGCAACCCGGCGCGCACCGCGAACCACCCGGCCAGCGCGAGCACCGCCAGCAGGGCCGTGGCGGTGCCCGCGGAGATCGCCCGCATCCGGGCGACGGTGTCGTCCACCTCGGCGCGCGAGAGCGCGGTGACCACCAGCTCGTCCCGGCCGGGCTGCGCGAGCAACCGCCAGTGCTGGGTGCCGTCGCGGCTCGGCACGTCCACCGGGCCTGCGGTGGCGGTGAGCCCGGTGAGGTCCGGGCCCGGCAACCGCTCTCCGGTCCACTCCTGCTCGGTGACCGCGCCGCCCGCGCCCAGCCGTGCCGCGTACGTCGTGGAACCGGGCAGCGCGAAGTTGTCCCGCACCACCACCGTGCCCGGCCCGGGCAGCCCCGCGTCCGGCACCTGGAAGATCCTCGCGCCCGCGGTCGCCGTCGCCGCCAGCTGCGCGTCCAGCTTGCCGACGAGGTTGCGCTCCAGTGCGCCGATCACCACCGCGCCGCCGATCGCCAGGCCCGCCGCGAGCAGCCCCACCGCGATCAGCAGCACCCGGGCGCGCAACGACATCCGGGCGATCACGAGCGCGGCCCGCGCAGCACGTAGCCCACCCCGTGCACGGTGTGGATCAGCTTCGGCTCGGTGCGGTCCACCTTGCGCCGCAGGTAGCTGATGTAGGTGTCGACGATGCTCGGGTCGCCGCCGAAGTCGTACCGCCACACCTCGTCGAGGATCTGCCGCTTCGACACCACCTGGCCCGCGTTGCGCACCAGGTAGGTCAGCAGCCGGAACTCGGTGGGGGACAACCGGATCGGCTGTTCGGCGCGCAGCACCTGGTGGCTGTCCGGGTCGAGCTCCAGGTCCGCGACGGTCATCACCCGGGAGGTCGCCGCGTGCCCGGAGCGGCGCAGCACCGCGTGGATCCGGGCGATCAGCTCCTCCGGGTCGAACGGCTTCGTCACGTAGTCGTCGCCGCCCAGCGTCAGGCCGCGCACCTTGTCCCGCGGGGCGTCGCGGGCGGTGAGGAACAGCACCGGCACCTGCCCGCCGCGTTCCTCCCGCAGCCGCCGCAGCACCTCGAACCCGTCCGCGTCCGGCAGCATCACGTCCAGCAGCACCAGGTCGGGCCGCTCGTCCACGGCCGCCCGCAGCGCCTCCGCCCCGGTCGCGGCCGCCGTCACCCGGAACCCGGCGAAGCGCAACGTCGCGGCCAGCAGTTCCCGCACGGTCGGCTCGTCGTCCACCACCAGCAGGCTCGAACCCATCCCCACCCCGCCCTAGATCCGATCTTCCCGCCCCAGGTTAGGCGCGTCCGCCAGGTCCGCCGCCGAGAGCGGGTGCGACCCGGCCCGGCTCCGCAGGTGACCGACCCGAGGCCCGGTCCGGGGGACCCGGTGGCGACGCCGCCGACCGGGTTGCGGGACGCGGCCGTGATCACCCGCGGGGAGCATTCCGGTGCCCTGACAGGAGGAACTCGCACCGGTCCGCGTCGCGGGATGCCGATGGAGTGGGGGACGGCCGAACACGTCCCGGTCGTCCCCGCCCAACGCCGTTCCCGATGCGGGCGGGCGAACGAGGTTCCGCGCGACCGCGCGGATTCCTACCATGAACGAGCGGAGGAGTCCCATGGGCACGGAGAAGAAGGACACCGGCGCCACCGACGGCGGGCAGCACGACGTGGGCCGCGACGGGCAGACCGGCAAGACCGCGGACGACATCGACCCGAAGGACTACGAGCAGGGGTTCCGGTGACCGAGGTCGCCGCACCGGACGGGCCGGGCCGGCTCGTCGCCGCGCTGGACGCGGCGGGCGCGCTGCCCGCCGCGTTCGGCCCTGCCTTCCTCGCCGCCGCGCGGGAGTGGTTCGTCCCCGAGCGGTTCTGGTACCGGCCGGACGAGGCGGTCGCGGACGTGGCGCTGAACCGGGACGACGCTCCGGAACGGTGGCTGGCCGCGGTGTACGCGGACCGTCCGCTGGTGACGCAGTTCGACGCCGGAGCGGCGGTGTGGCCCGAGCTCGGTCATCGGCCCACCAGTTCCGCGTCCGCGCCGTCGGTGGTGGCGGGGATGCTGCGGGCGCTGGGACCCCGGCCGGGGGATTCGGTGCTGGAGATCGGGACCGGCACCGGCTGGAACGCCGCGCTGCTCGCGGAGGTCGTGGGCGAGGCCGGTGAGGTGACGACCGTGGAGATCGACCCGGAGGTCGCCGCCGGGGCGCGGGCGAGGCTGCGCGCGGCGGGCTACGACCGCGTGGAGGTGGTCGAGGGCGACGCGGCGAGCGCGATCGACGGTGCGCGGCGCTTCGACCGGATCACCGTCACCGCAGGCGTCCACATCGGACGGTTTCCGTACTCCTGGGTGCGGAGCGCGGTTCCGGGCGGGGTGATCGTCGCGTCGATGCGGGCCGACCTGGCCACCGGACCGCTGGTGCGGTTCGTCGTCGGCGCGGACGGCACGGCGCGCGGGAACGCGGTCGCGGAGCTCGGGGTGTCCTTCATGGACCTGCGATCGCCGCGGGAGGTTCCGGCGGAGCTCGACCCGTCGGAGCGGGACGACGCGGCGGCCGAGTCGTCGTGGACCGAGCTGGCACCGTGGGTGCCGCTGCTGGCCGACGACCACCGGTGGCCGATCGCGGTCGCGCTGCCCGGCTGCCGCTACGAGGTGCGGGAGCGCACCGCGGACCGGCCGCCCGCCGCTGCCCATGTGGGAGTGGACCGTCGCTCCGGACCGGCAGCGCGTCACCCTGCCGCCCACCACCTGAGCTGGAGACGCGGGTGGGCCGGGGGGGGGGGCGCGCCCCCCGGCCCGGGGGGGGGGGGGGGGGGGGGGCGGGCGGGGGGGCGGGGGGGGCGTAGAGGTTGTGTGCCGGTGGGGGGTGTG
>NZ_JAIUKB010000168.1:0-22775 GCF_020176785.1 Saccharopolyspora sp. 6V
CTGGCGGGGCGGGGCGCGCGGGTCGGGTGGGTGCCTCCTTGCCCCCGGCGTCCCCTGTCATATCCCGTCTGCTGGGCGGGGGGGGGGCGGGGGCGGGGGGGGGGCGGGGGCCCCTCGGCTCGGATCATCGGCGGTCGAAACGGCCTCGTTTGACCGCCTCGGTGAACGAGGGGACGTCCACGCGTAAGACCGGGCCTGCTGGATCCTTCGAATCCCGCATCAAGCGGAGATCCGCCGACACCTCCACGCACGCGGAGCCGTTCTGACTCCGGCTGGACTTCAGCCACCGGCGTTGTTCACCCATCACATCCGCTCCAGAATCTGGATCCGTCGGGTCATGGCCCTGCTCGTTTCCGCAGCGCCGATCCGCACTTGCTACTACTGCCGACAGCCGTACACCACAGCCCCCGACGCCACGAAGTGCGAACGCATCCACGAAG
Organism: Saccharopolyspora sp. 6V; assembly: GCF_020176785.1. Taxonomy (NCBI): domain Bacteria; kingdom Bacillati; phylum Actinomycetota; class Actinomycetes; order Pseudonocardiales; family Pseudonocardiaceae; genus Saccharopolyspora; species Saccharopolyspora sp. 6V. Next base: position 441 of record NZ_JAIUKB010000168.1, read on the forward strand.
CGCTCGCCGCCTTGGAACGAGAACCTCGCTGATGGTCGTCGACGATCAGTGCGGTGCCGTCGTGCCGCTTCCGGAACGCCACCCGATGTCGGGGTGCACCTGGATGAGTTCGACGTCGGAACGCACCTGGCATCTGATCCCGGCGCACTACGACACGTTCCGGATCCCGTGCGAGTGCGGGCGGTTCCGCACGGGACGGGTGCATCGAAGGCTGTGGAACAACCCACCCGCCGGGAATCGGTGCGCTGCCTGCGCGTCCGCGGTGTCGCGTGCTCACCTCGTCCGGGAGGCGCAGGCGATGCAGGTGGCGGTGGCGGGGAGCGCGGCCAGGCGTTCGTCACCGATGGGGGCGCCGCAGCGCTCGCAGCGGCCGTAGGTGCCGTCCTCGACGCGCGCGGCCGCCCGGTCCAGCTCCGCCAGCTCACGCCGGGCGTCGTCGAGCAGCCCCTGCACCTGAGCGCGCTCGAACGCGATCGTCTGGCCCTCCGGGTCGTGCTCGTCGTCGGTGCCGGTCCACGACGACACCTCCCGGATCTCCCCCAACTGCCGCCGCAACGCCCCGATCCGGGCCTCCACCTCGGCCCGGGTCCGAGCGAGTGCTGGGCGTGCACGACGTCCCACCATCCAAGGTGCAACGCCCCCACCTGTGGATTCATTTCCCTTCAGATCAGCGACAGCGAGATCCGCGTTCAACGACTCACCAGTCGAGCAAAGGCACATGCCTAATCAACAAGACGATCGCCTAAAAAATTTCAGAAAAAATCCCAAAAAATATTCCGCTTAACTCTCGATTTTGATCGACCGAAGAGTGGCGCGACAAAATAAGACGACGCCGCTTTAGCTCCTGATGAGCTCTATACGCTTACGGACCAATGGTTTCCGCAGGCGATCGGTGAAGCGCGGACACCACAAGAGTCACCAACCGCAACGCAGCATCCCAATCCGCCCGAGAAAGGGATGGAAACTGCTCTTGAACCTCCACAGGCACAGGAACACCTTCGGCGAAGTTCATGATGTCAGCGACCGGAACTCGCTTTTCACCCACGGTAATGACTCGGGATGTCCAATCGTTAAACATTTCCACATCGCTCAAGTGGACATTTTCCGCGCACTCCACGTTCTCATTGGTCTCGGAACCGAATTCAAGAATCGATTCACGAAGACTGGCCGTCAAGGTGTCCGCATCCACATGCTCCCGCCCCGAGACGGCAAGCAGTGCGTCAATGAAATTTTCTCGAGGACTCACCGCAGCTGTCACCTCCTCTTAACGACGATACCGTTGACCCGCTTGTTGAACTCGTCAAGCTTGTTCGCGGGGATAGCGCGCCTTCCAGGCTCATTGGTCGGCTTCACTTCGAGCCCATTTTCCTGCATCCACTGCCTGGTTCCCGGCTTGGCATGGACCTCGAAGGAATGCGTATAGTTCTTTCCTTGCCCCAACGTCCTGGGGTCTACTGTGCCACGATCTCCGATCCACTTGGGGTTGTTATGGTGGCGCTCCGGCTTAGGCGTGAGCTTACCCCCAGCCTCGTTGATCGAGTCCGCTTCACTCTTGCTCCCGTACCGCTCAAAGATCTCGTCGCTGCACTTTTTCTTTCGCGCGAGACCGAGCGGGTCGGAGAACTCCATCGGATTCGAAACATAAGCGTGACTATCCATGCCGCCGAGCAGCCCGATCGGGTCAGCCAAAATCACTTGCCCGGGGTTCCGCACCCGGCGACGATCAGCACGTCGCTTTCCGGGACAGTCCCACCGTGTTCCTGCCGAAGAGAATCACTGAAATTTCTCACCTCAGCTTCCACATCGTCTCAAGGGCCGGGGAAACGTTTTTACAACCCGTACTTCTCCTTGGTCCGCAACTGCTCGTCCGCCGCATCGGAAAGGAATTCTAGCAGGCTCGGCCAATTTCTACTGGGCTTCTCCTGGAACTCAATGTACTCCGATACGACACCAGAAGGGTCACCTGGAGCCATCCAATACAAAGATCCCCCTTGGTGCATACCAATATAGATTGAACCGGCCGGTGCCAAGTGCGACGCGTTGCACTCCTCCAGGAGCTCACGCATTTCCCCGTCAAGTTCGACCACCGACGGGTAAAAAAAGTCGCTCCCTCGAAGCAACTCGCCCGCCCGACGCCCCATTATGAGGAGAAACTCCTCATACTGCGCGGGCAGGTGCTCCGCACCCTTGACGGCGCGAATCTCCTCGACCTCATCCCGGTAACATGGCTCGATCGTATCGCGGGCGGCCAGTCCCCGATCGACGAGATCGGCGACGAGTTCAGCCATGGAGTCGGGCTTTGTTTGATCGCTCATAAAATTTATCTTCCAAGAGATCTTCAGAAGTGACCTTAATGCCAGGAAATGCCTGTCTGAACTGCTGCATTACACCTTGGCACGACGTGCACACCGGCTTTTCCAACACAATCCGGTCGCAGCGGAAGTGGCGTCGCGGATTCACCTGACCGAGCAGGGGGCTGAGCAATGCAGCGTCACGACCCACACGAATCAATGATCGAGCACCGCGCGGACGCGGCGGAGACGTCCGGCTGGACACCGCTGGAACGGACGATCCGCACCTGCTACTACTGCCGCCAGCCGTACCGGGCCGCCGTGGACGTGACCAAGTGCGAACGAATCCACGAACCGCTCGCCGCCCTCGCCCGTAGCGACGGCCATGCCGGTTCATGACCGGTGCGGATCAGTCGTCCCGCTCCCCGACCACCACCCGCTAGCAGGCTGCACGTGGATGACCTCGGTCCTGGAAACCGGATGGCACCTGGTGCCCGCGCACTACGAAACGTTCCGGACCCCTTCGCCTGCGGCCACTTCCTCACCGGCCCGGTATACCGCCGCCTCTTGAGCAAACCACCCACCGCACGCCACAATAGACTCTGGTCAGTCAGAGTTGTAAGACTGAGGAGAAACGGACCCGACATAAGTCTTACCTGGCATGATTAACACCCAAGGATCAAGGTCAGAGTCCGCAAAAAACTCCATCTCTACACTATCGCCGAAGATGAATTTTGGATCCGCCGAACCCGCAGCGGGTTCCACCGCGATAAGATTCATTCCGACAAGGTCAAGAATCCCCAAAGAAGCATTCTCCGAACTCCACGAGAACCACAGTTCGCCGCCACGCCGTACCCTCCATGGGCATACCGCGCTCAGCGACCAACCGTTGCCATTGACAGTAAGTGACGGATCCGCGAATTCCGCGCCGCGTACCGACATCGGTTGTGCGGCGGCCACTGCGGCCGAGACTAGCTCTATCATCAGTGCAGCTCCACGTGAGTACGTTCGCGTATATATGCGGCGCGTTGCCCCTTAGTCAAACCTGGCGGGGGCTGCACCGGTTTGCCAGTCGTGCCATCAACAGGACCGCCGTTCGCGTTAGTGAACGATGCTCGCTCTGGCGCTTGCCCGGATGCGTCCATTACTCGCACCAAACTACCATCCGGCATGGTGTATTGGGTTCCGGGGGATTGAGTGGGTTGCGACGAGAATCCGGCATCCTGGAACCCGGATTCCATACGCGACCGACTCGTGGGGATAGCTGTCCCATTGCCCCCAACAACAAAATCAGCGTTAGGGCAACTCTGTAACCCCAACGGGTCAACAAATTTGTTTGGATTATCGACGTAACGATGCGGATCGACTCCACCGGCCAACCCCAGCGGATCTGAACTCCCGTACCTCCCCGTCGCCGGGTCGTAGTGGCGGTGGAAGTTGTAGTTGAGGCCTGATTCGGGGTCGGCGTACTGGCCCGGGAAGCGCAAGGGCGTGTAGGCGCCGGTGCGGCTGTGGTCGAGGGTGCGCCCCCACAGCGTCGTCCGGTGGAACCAGGCCACTCCGCCCTGGTCGTTGATCAGCTCCGCCGGTGACCCGACCAGATCGGTGACGATCGAGTAGAACTGCCGGTCCACCCACTGCTGCGGCGCGTGGCGCAGGGGTGCGCGTTCGCGCTGGGCCAGCGGGCGGAACGAGCCGGGCTCGTAGTCCCAGACCGTCACGTGCAGGTCGGCGAACTCCGGGCCGCCGACGCCACCGGGACCGGCTCCACCGCTGCGCGCCTGTTCGGCGAGCACCACGCCGTCCCAGGTGAAGTCGACCTGCTCCAGCACCCGGTCGCCGGGTCCGAGGCGCTGCTTGGCGACGCGGCGGCCCAGCGGATCGTAGCGGTAGCGCCAGCGCGAGCCGTCGGGGGTGAGCACTCCGGTCAGCCGGTCATCGGCGTCCCAGAAGTACCGCCAGGTGTCGGGCTTGTGCGACAGCCGCCTGCGCTGGCGCAGGATCATGCGGCCTTGGTCGTCGTGCTCGTAGCGCACCGAACCGGCTCGGCGCACCAGCGTGCCGGAGTACTCGCGGTCTCCGACGGCGTCGGCGTCGGGCGAACCCGCGGGCACCGGCCACGCCGCGTCGGTGACGTTCCCGGCGGCGTCGTAGGTGTAGCGCTCGGTCCAGCCGCCGGCCTGCACGGTGGTGACGCGGCCCGCGCGGTCGAGCTCGAAGGTGCGGGGGCCGGTGAGGGTGTCGTTGACACCGGTCAGCAGGCCGTCGGCCCGGTAGCGGTAGGAGCGCTGCTGGACCTGGTGCCCGGTGGCTCCGGTGATGTGCTGCGCCAGCAGCTGGTGGTTGGCGTCCCAGTCCTGGGTGAGCACGGCGTTCGCGCCCAGCGCGCGGGTGGTCTCGTGGCCGGCGGCGTCGTAGTCGAAGCGCAGCGTCCGGCCGCCCGCGTGCAGCGCGGTGGGCTGGTGGGCGGTGTTGAACTCCCAGGTGCTCTCCGCGCCGGACGGCGTCATCCGACGCACCCGGCGGCCGAGCGCGTCGTAGGCGGAGTGCACGGTGCGGCCGTTGACGCTCTCCGCGAGCACCCGTCCGGCGGCGTCGCGCTGGAAGCGGATCTGGGTGTCGCCGTCCATCGCCTCGGCGAGGCGCCCGGCCAGGTCGTAGGTGAACGTGGTCGTGGCGCCGGGGGTGCGGCGTTCGATGACGTCGCCTAGGACGTTGCGCACGAACGTGGTGGTCTCGCCGACGCCGTTGGTGCGTTCCAGCAGCTGCCCGGCCGCGTCGTGCCGGTAGGCGACCTGGCGGCCGTTGAAGTCGGTCTCGCGCACGAGGTTCCCGGCCTCGTCGTAGTCGTAGCGCCAGACGAGCCCCTGCTCGTTGGTGACGCTGGTCAGCCGCAGTTCGGTGTCGTAGCCGAACTCCAGGCGGGTGCCGTCGGGACGCACCTCCGCCGAGGGCAGGTCGAAGTGGGTGACCTCGGTGTGGGTGGCTTGGCCGAGCGCGTCGACGTGGGTGCGGAGGTTGCCCTCACCGTCGTAGATCCACCGCTCCGTCGCACCGTCCGGCAGGGTGCGCCACGCGGGTTCGCCGTCGACGGTCCAGCCGAACCGGGTCGTGCCGCCGAGCGGGTCGACCACGGCCGACGCCCGGCCGAAACCGTCGCGCTCGTACCGGGTCGTCGCCCCCGCGGCATCGGTGATCGAGAGCGGCAGCCCGGCCGCGTCCGTTTCGACGCGCCGCACTCCACCCAGCGCGTCGGTGATCGCGGTGAGGTGGCCGTGCTCGTCGTAGGTGTAGGTCGTCGCCGCGCCCATCGGGTCGAGCAGCCGCGTGAGGTTCCCGCGCTCGTCGTACTCGCGGCGGGACACCGTCCCGTCCGGGCCGATCACCGTGATCGGTAGCCGCAGCTCGTCGTACTCGAAGCGGGTCTGCGAGCCGTCGGGGCGCGTGGCGGCCAGCAGGTTGCCGATCTCGTCGTACTCGTAGCGGACGGTGCGCCTGAGCGGGTCGGTCCGCGACAGCAGCCGGTCGAACTCGTCCCACTCGGAACGGACCTCGTGACCGGCGGGATTGATCTCGCGGATCGTCTGGCCGCGTTCGTTGAGGTGGTAGGTGGTCTGCTGCCCCAGCGAGTTCGTCCACCGCGTCACCCCGTCCTCGTAGGACATGGTGCCGCTGAAGAACCCACCGGAACCATCGGCCTGCACGACGCGGCCTTCGTGGTCGTAGGCGTAGCGATACCAGGCGCCGTTGCGGTCCGTCCAGCTCGTGATCCGGCCCGTGTCGTCGTAGGTGAACGTCAGCGGCGTGCCGGAGGCGTTGGTGACCTCGGTGAGCCTGCGGCCGGTGTAGCCGTAGCGCACCAGCCGGAGGTCGTCGCCGTCGGCCGCCTCCCGCAGGTGCAGCGCGGTGATCAGGCCGTCCTCGGAGTCGACCCGGATGCGGTAGCCGCCGCTGTGGCGGATCTCCAGCGGAGTTCCGGCCGCGTCCCGGTCGAAGTCGATGCGGTGCCCGTTGCGGTCGGTGATCGCCAGCAGCGGCAGCACCGCGTGCCCGAGGCCGACGCCGAAGTGCAGCGTGCGGCCCTGCTCGACGTCGGTGATCGTGAAGCCGTCCGCGGTGCGGGTCAACGCGCGGCGCGGGCCGGTGCGCGGCAGCACCGGCGAGTCGTCGGCGGGCAGCGGGTAGAACAGCAGCGTGCCGTCGTCGGCGGCGAGCGACACCTCGTTCCCGTCGACCTCCAGCCGCTGGTCCAGCGTGGACGACCAGCTGGGGCCGAAGTGCCGTCCTACGCGGTACGACGACAGGTGCGTCCGGTGCAGCACCAGCGGCAGCACGCCCGCCAGCTCCACGTCGGTCTGCGCGAGCACCATGTCGCCGCTGGCCACGTCGATCGGGTCGCCGCAGGTGTTCTTGTCCTTGTCCGGCACGCGTTCGGCGTCGGCACCGCGGTTGTTGCCCTGGATCGACGAATCGTCGGGGGAGCCGGTGCGGCCGGACGGCGATGTTCCGCTCGGACCGTCGGGCGTGTCGGCGCCGGACGGCTTGGTGCTGTCCGGGCCGGAACCGCCGAGGTCCGGGCCGGTCTGGTGCCCGTTGCCCGACGGTGGTGCGCTGGTACTCCCGGAGGACGCCGGGCCGGAACCTCCCGGCCGCCCGGCCTGCGCGGTCTGCCGGATGCTGTCCTGCGCGCCGGAGACGCTGCTGCTCGCGTCGATGTTCCCGTGCCGCTGCGACGGCCTGCTCGGCGCATCACCACCACCATCGCCGTTCCCACCGCGAGGTCTCCTGGCCACAATCCCGCCTTAACGTAGGTCCGGTGCGAATCCCGGTCAGCCGTCGATGAGCTTGGTGAGGTTGGTGAGGCTGTCGATCAGGTCGCCGATGTAGCCGGTGATCTTCCCGACCCACTTGACCACGGCGGACGCGATCTGCGCGGCCACGACCGGGATGGTCACGACGAAGATCGCCTCGGCCGCCCACACGATGACCCGCGCCACCAGGTCCGCGATCAGGTCCCGCACCATGTCGCGGGTCATCTGCACCAGGCCGCCGGCGCCCTCGGTCGCGGCGGCCATCGCGGCGGACGTGGCGCCGAGGCCGCCGACCGCGTCCACGTTCGCGCCCATCATCTCGCGGTAGGCGTCGGCGGCCTCCCCTTCCCAGCCGGGCAGGTCGCGTTCCAGGTCCGCCTTCAGGTCTTCGGACATCGACGCCAGTTCCGCGGCCATGTTCGTCCACGTGTTCGCGTGCGAGGTGACGACGTCGGGCATGCCGGTGAGCTCGTCGAGCATTTCCCGCAGGGGCTCGAAGTGCTCCATCGCCCAGCCCAGGCCGTTGGACAGCAAGGTGCCGAACGGGTCGAGCACGGCGGAGGCGACCTCCAGCCCGACTCCGACGCCCGACAGCACCCCGCTGGTCCAGTCGCCGCTCTGGATCGAGGTGACCAGGCCCTCGATGCTGTCGGCCGTCCCGGCCCCGGTCCACGCCTTCTGCGTCGATTCGACCGGGGCGACCAGCGAATCGTCGCTCACAGGCCACCTCCGGCGGCCTCGAAGCCCTCGCCCGCTTCGACTTCGCGGCGGTCGTAGTCCTCCGCGGTCGCGCGCAGCGCCTGCGCGGCCTGCGCCAAGTTCTCCTCCACGAACGCGAGCAGCTCGTCCTGCTTGGTGTGCCGGCCTTCCAGCACGCCGGGGATCCACGAGCACAGCACGCCGTAGGCCTGGTCGTCCTGCGCGATGTTCGCGCTCGCCGACTTCACCGCGCCGAACCGCGCCTGGAGCGCCTCGACCTTCTGCGCGTGCGCGCGCAGCTGGTCGGCTTCAACACCGAACCCGTCCGCCATGGTCAGCTCCGGAAGTCCTTCGTCACGTCGTAGTCGTCGTACTCGTCGCGCGGCGGCCGGGCGGGCCGCTCGGCGGGTTCGGCCGGGTCCGGTCCGCTGCGCAGCCGGTCGCCGAGGCGCTGCGCGATCTCCTGCCCGGCCGCGGAATCGGCGCCGAGGGTGTCGGTGACGATCTCCTGCGACCGGTCCGCGGCCTGGTTGCGCGCGGCGGCCAGCGCGGCGAGCACGGCCCGGGACACGACGTCCGGGGACTTGCGCTTGATCTCGTCGGTCAGGCGCAGGTCCACCATCGACCCGGTGGAGTCGACGGTGACCTGCGCCAGGCCCTGCGGATCGCCCGCGGTCACCCGGATCTCGCCGATCCGCTCGCTCATCGCCTGCGTGTTGGCCGCGACCTGCTCGGCGCGCTGCCGCCAGGCGGCGAGGCGTTCGCGGGCGGCGTAGGGGTCGAGGACGTCCCCGTTCACCTTCCGGCTCCTTCGATCACCACGGCCACTCCTCCGACCAGCTCGACACGTCCGCTCGACCAGCCTTCCAGCCACATCCGCGGGACGGCCCGGAACGCCGGTCGATCACTCGATCAGCCTAGCGGCCGGCGAGCGCGGCGCGGACCAGTTCCAGCGGGTGGTGCGCGGCGCGCGGGGTGCCGTGCGCGATCTGCTGGCGGCAGGACACCCCGGTCGCGGCGATGAGCGTGGTGCCCGGTTCGGCGCGCACCGCGGGGAACAACCGGTCGGAACCGATCGCCATCGACAGCTCGTAGTGCTCGGCCTCGAAGCCGAACGAGCCCGCCATGCCGCAGCACCCGGCGTCGAGCTCCGCCACCTCGGTGCCGGGGATGCGGCGCAGCAGGCCGACGGTGGCGGCGGTGCCGACCTCGGCCTTCTGGTGGCAGTGCCCGTGGAACAGCACCCGCCGTCCCGCGGGCCAGGTGTCCGCGGAGAGCTCCAGGTCGCCCGCGTCGATCGCCTCCGACAGCAGCTCCTCCAGCTGGCGCACCCGGCCGGCGACGTCGCGGGCCGCCGGGTCGTCCGGCAGCAGCGACAGCGACTCGTCCCGCAGCGTCAGCACGCAGGACGGTTCGCACCCGACGATCGGCGCGTCCGAAGTGGACAGCCGGGCGACGAGGTCGCGGGCCTTCGCCTTCGCGTCGTCCACCAGCCCCTTCGACAGGCTGGAGCGCCCGCAGCAGCCCCGGTCCACCAGCCGCACCTCGTAGCCCGCGCGCTCCAGCAGCTCCACCGCCGCCCGGCCGATGCCCGGCTCGGTGAACGTGGTGAACGAGTCCGCCAGGAACAGCACCGGTCCGCGCGGCGCCGAACCCGCCGCACCCCGGCCGCGGAACCAGGAGGCGAGGTGGCGGCGCTGGAACCGCGGCAGCGGCCGGTGCTCGGTGATGCCCAGCGCGCGCCGGGCCAGCCTGCGCAGCAGCGGGATCCGGCCCGGCAGGTTCGACAACGGCGCCGTCGCCGCCCCCAGCCGGTTCAACGCCCGGATCGCGCCGAACACCCGCGAGCGCAGCGGCACGCCGTGCAGGTCGTGGTGGTGCGACAGGGTCTCGCTCTTGAGCTTGGCCATGTCCACGCCCAGCGGGCACTCGCTCTTGCACGCCTTGCACATCAGGCACAGGTCCAGCACCTCGTGCAGCCGCTCGTCGCCCAGCGCCCGCTTCGGATCGGGTTCGGACAGCGCCTTCACCAGGGCGTTCGCCCGGCCGCGGGTGGCGTCCTGCTCGCGGGTGGTGGCCATGTACGACGGGCACATCACGCCGGTGGTGCTCTTGCGGCACAGGCCGATGTTCATGCACCGGTCGGCGGCGCCGCGCATGCCGCCGACGACCTCGAAGGACAACCTGGTGCGGAACGGGCCCGGCACCGGCTGCTCGGCGTCGCGCAGGTGCTCGGTCATCGGCGGCGCCTCGACGATCTTGCCGGGGTTGAGGGTGCCCGTCGGGTCGAACAGGTGCTTCACCCGGCACATCGCCGCGTACAGCTCCTCCCCGAACAGCTCGCGGTTGAACTCGCTGCGGGCCAGGCCGTCGCCGTGCTCGCTGGAGTTCACCCCGCCGTACTCGGCGACCAGCGACTTCACCTCCTCGGCGACCGCGCGCATCGTCGCCACCTGGGCGGGTTCGGCGAGGTCCACGAACGGCCGGATGTGCAGGCAGCCCACCGAGCAGTGCCCGTAGAACCCGGCGGTCAGGCCGTGCCGGTCGAGGATCTTCGCGAACTTCGCGGTGTACTCCGGCAGGTGCTCGGGCGCGACGGCGGTGTCCTCCACGAACGCCAGCGGCCGCCGGGTGCCCTCACCCGCGGCCATCAGCAGGCCCAGGCTGGACTTGCGGACCTTCAGCAGCGACTCCTGCTGGGCCGGGGTGACCGCCTCCAGCGTGTGGTAGCCGTGCCCGTGCTTGCGCCACCGCGCGCTGAGCCGCCGCAGCCTCGCCACCAGCTCGTCCTCGTCGTCGCCGGTGAAGCTGACGAACAGCAGCGCGTCCGGATCGCCGTCGAGGATGGTGCCCAGCGAGGCGTACTCGATGCGCTGCCGGGACAGGTCCAGGATCGTGCGGTCCATCAGCTCCACCCCGGACGGGTCGCAGGACAGCGCGTCGCCGGTGGCGGCGATCGCGGCCTGCGTGGAGGTGAAGTGCCCGACGGCGATCACCGTGCGGCGCGGTTTCGGCACCAGTCCCACCACCGCCTCGGTGGCGATCACCAGCGTGCCCTCCGAACCGACCACGAACTCGGCGAGGTCGAACGGTCCCGGCGCGGCTAGCCGGTCCAGCCGGTACCCGCCCGCGCGCCGCCAGAAGTCCGGGAATCCGTCGGTGATCGCGCCGTCGGCGACGAGTCCGGGCAGCTCCCGGTGCAGCCGCGCCTCCAGTCCAGGACCGGCCGCGCGCCGCAGCCGCTCCGCTTCGTCGACCGGGCCGAACCGGGCGGTGGAGGCGTCGGAGAGCACCACCGACAGCTCCCGCACGTGGTCGATCGTCATGCCGTGGCGCACCGAACCGCTGCCCGCCGAGTTGTTGCCGATCATTCCGCCGAGCGTGGCGCGGTTGCTGGTGGAGGTGTCCGGCCCGAACATCAGCCCGTGCGGGGCGGCGGCCCGGTTCAGCTGGTCCTGCACCACGCCCGGCTGCACCCGCGCGAGGCGCGCCTCCGGGTCCAGCTCCACGATCCGGTGCAGGTGGCGGGAGAAGTCGAGCACGATGCCCGGCCCCACCGTCTGCCCGGCGAGGCTGGTCCCCGCGCCGCGCGGCACCACCGGCACGCCGTGCTCGGCGGCCGCCGCCACCGTCGCCGCCACGTCCGCCGCTTCGCGCGGGAACACCACGCCCAGCGGGGTGATCGAGTACATGCTGGCGTCGCGGGAGTACAGGTGCCGCGTGTAGTCGTCGAACTCCACCTCACCGGCCAGGTCCGCCCGCAACCGCCGTTCCAGGTCGTCCATCACGCCTCCCCCAGCTCGGCCAGCGCGGCGGTGATGCCGCGCTCGTCGAACGGGACGCCCGCCGCGGCCAGCCCCAGCTGCACCCCGGACAACGCCGCGGCCAGGCCCACATCGTTGAGATGTCCCAGGTGGCCGATGCGGAACACGCGCCCCGCGAGCTTGCCCAGCCCCGCGCCCAGCGAGGTGTTGCACCGCTCCAGCACCACCCGCCGGAACTCGTCGGCGTCGTGCCCATCGGGCAGCAGCACCGCGGTCAGCACCGGGGAGTGCTCCCGCTCGTCCAGGCACAGCACCTCCAGCCCCCAGCCGCGCACCGCCGCCCGCGTCGCCGCCGCGTGCCGCAGGTGCCGCCGGAACACCGCGGGCAAGCCCTCCTCGTCGAGCATCACCAGCGCTTCGCGGAGGCCGAACAGCAGGTTCGTCGCCGGAGTGCTCGGGAAGAACCCGCGCTCGTTCGCCGCCAGCTGCGGCCGCCAGTCCCAGTAGGACCGCGGCAGCCGCGCGGATTCGGTGGCGCGCAACGCCTTCGCGCTGATCGCGTTGAAGCCGAGCCCCGGCGGCAGCATCAACCCCTTCTGCGAGCAGGCGATCGTCACGTCCACGCCCCACTCGTCGTGCCGGTAGTCCACCGAGCCCAGCGAGGAGATGGTGTCCACCAGCAGCAGCGCGGGATGCCCGACCGCGTCGAGCGCCCGCCGCACCTCGGCGATCCGGCTGGTCACGCCGGTGGAGGTCTCGTTGTGCACCGCGCACACCGCCCGGATCTCGCCGTCCGGGTCGGCGGCCAGCCGCTCCCGCACGACCTCCGGGTCGATCCCGTGCCGCCAGTCGCCGGGCACGAAGTCGACGCGCAGGCCGAGCTTCTCCGCCATCTCCCGCCACAGCGCGGCGAAGTGCCCGGTCTCGAAGGCCAGCACCCGGTCGCCGGGGCTGAGCGTGTTCACCAGCGCCGCCTCCCACGCCCCGGTGCCCGAGGACGGGTGGACCACCACCGGGCCGGTGGTGCCGAACAGCGGCCGCAACCCCGCCAGCACCTCCGCGGCGAGGGCGGCGAACTCGGGGCCGCGGTGGTCGATGGTGGGTGCGGACATGGCCCGCAGAACGCGGTCCGGAACGTTCGTCGGGCCGGGAACGTGCAGGAAGTGCCTGCCGATCGGCTGCGCCATCGGATTCTCCCCTGGTCTATTCAGAACTCTTGACCGTCAAATGTGCGCGGGGTCATACTCTCCCGGCACGAGACGTTGATCTCGCATCACGGAAATGAATTCCGCTCCCTTCCCGAGCCGACGACCGCCTCGAATCCAGGAGCACCATGTCCGTACAGATCTGGTCCATCATCGGGCTCGTCCTCATATTCCTCCTCGCCACGCTGCGCTCGGTGAACATGGGAGCCGTGGCATTTCTCGGAACATTCCTCATCGGCACGTTCCTGGTCGGCGACAGCGCCGACGAGCTGTTCGGCGGATTCCCCGGAGACCTCTTCGCGGTCCTCGTCGGGGTCACCATGCTGTTCGCCATCGCCAAGGCGAACGGCACCGTCGACTGGATGATCCACGCCGGAGTCCGCGCCGTACGCGGCCGCATCGCCCTCGTTCCGTGGGTGATGTTCCTGGTCACGAGCCTGCTGACGATGGTGGGCGCGGTGGTGCCCGGCGCGGTCGCGATCATGGCCCCGATCGGGCTGAACTTCGCCGCGCGCTACCGGATCAACCCGATGCTGATGGGGCTGCTCATCATCAACGGCGCCACCGCGGGCGGGTTCTCCCCGATCAGCATCTTCGGCGGAATCACCAACGGAGTCGTCGAACGCAGCGGACTCCCGGGAAATCCGCTGCTGCTGTGGGCGAGCCAATTCGCGTTCAACCTGGCGCTGAGCGTCGTCGTGTTCTTCCTCTTCGGTGGACGCGAACTCCTCGGCCGAACAGCCGAACCAGAATCCGCGGAATCGTCCAACGGCGGGACCACCGGGACCACGGTTCGGCTCGACGCGCAACGAATCCTCACGCTCGCCGGATTGCTCGTCCTCGCCGTCGGCGCACTCGCCCTCGAATTCGACGTGGGCCTGCTGGCGCTGAGCATCGCGACCGTGCTGTGCGTGCTGCACCCGGGCACCGCGAAATCCTGCGTCGCCGAGGTCGCGTGGCCGACGGTGCTGCTGATCTGCGGCGTGGTGACCTACGTGAGCATGATGGAGCGGATCGGCACCATCGAGTTCCTCGGCGACGGCGTGGCCGGGATCGGCGTTCCGCTGCTGGCGGCGTTCGTGATCTGCCTGATCGGCGCGGCGGTGTCCGCGTTCGCCTCCACCACCGGGATCCTCGGCGCGCTCATCCCGCTCGCGGTGCCGTTCCTGCTCACCGGACAGGTCGGCGCCATCGGCATGATCATCGCGCTGACGGTGTCCGCGTCCGTCGTGGACTCCTCGCCGTTCTCCACCAGCGGTGCGCTCGTCGTGGCGGGCGCTCCGCCGGAGCTGCGCGAGGGCGTGTTCCGGCGGCTGATGGCCTGGGGCCTGAGCATGATCGCGGTCGGGCCGGTGGTGTCCTGCGCGCTGTTCGTGCTGCCGGGGTGGCTGTGAGCGCCGTCCGCGGCGAGCACCGGATCGGCGCGGCGGACCGGCTAGGCTTCCGGGATGAGCGAAGGAATGCGCACCGTGCTCTCCGCTTTCCGGGTGCTCGAAGAGGTCGCGCACACCCAGCCGGCCGGGGTCGGCGACCTCGCCCGCAGGCTGCGGATGCCGAAGAGCACCGTGCAGCGGGCGCTGCGGACGATGTGGACGGCGGGCTGGATCTGCCCGGACGGCGCGGACGTCACCCGCTGGGTACTCACCACCCGCGCCTTCCAGGTGGGCCAGCGCGCCATCGCCGACATCGGCGTGCGGGACGCGGCGGCGGCCGTCATGCACGAGCTGCGCCGGGAGACCGGCGAGACGGCGCACCTGATGGTCCGCGAGGGCGACCACGCGGTGCTCATCGAGCGGGTCGAGACCGAGCACCCGATCCGCGCGGTGGTGCCGCTGGGCAGCACGGTGCCGCTGCACGGTTCGTCGAACGGCAAGGCGATGCTGGCGGCGATGCCCCGGGAAGCGGTGCGCCCCATCCTCGGTGAGGAACTGGTGCGCTACACCGACAACACGATCGTGGACTGGGCGGAGTTCTTCGCGGAGCTCGACCGGGTCGCCGAGCTCGGCTACGCCGCGAACACCGGCGAGTGGCGCGCCGACATCGCCGCGGTCGCCGCGCCGATCTTCGACGACACCGGCGATCCGGTCGCGGGACTGTCGATCTCCGCACCGGCCGGCCGGATCACCCCGGAGCTGCGGGAGCGCTACGGCGCGCTGGTCGCGGAGGCCGCCGCCCGGGTGAGCGCCACGCTGGGCCACCGCCCCGCGGTCCTGCCCGGCTGAGCCGCCCATCCGGCATCACCGGCCGAGCCACTGCGGGCGGCGCTTCTCGGTGAACGCGCGCACGCCTTCGCGGAAGTCCGCGCTGCCGTAGCAGGACTCCACCAGGTCGTCCCCCGGTGGCAGCGCGTGCCCCCGCAGCCTCCGCACGGCCTCCTTGGTGGCGCGCATGGTCAGCGGCGCGTGCCCGGCGATCCGCTCGCACAGCTCCGCGACCCGCGCGTCGACCCGGGATTCCGGGAGCACCTCGGAGGCCAGCCCGGCGCGTTCGGCCGCCTCGGCGTCGAGGAAACCGGCCGTGCAGATCAGGTGCATCGTGCGCCCCGCGCCGATCAGCGAGACCAGCAGCGCGTGGTTGCGCATCGACAGGCAGTTGCCGACGGTGCGCGCGATGGGCATCCCGAACTTCGCCCGCTCCGAGCAGATCCGCAGGTCGCAGGCCGCGGCGATGGTGAGTCCGCCGCCGGTGGCGTAGCCGTCGACGACGGCGATCGTCGGCACGGGGATCCGCTCCACCGCGTCCAGCACCGCCTCCACCCGCCGCTCGTAGTCGTGCCCGGCGGCGGCGCCGTCGAAGTCCCGGAACTGGCCGATGTCGGTGCCCGCGACGAACGCCTCGCCCCCGGCGCCGCGCAGCACCGCGACCCGCACCCGCGGTTCGGCGGCGACGCGCGCGCAGAACTCGGCGAGCTCGTCGTACATCCGCCAGGTCATGGCGTTGCGGGCTTCGGGCCGGTCGAAGGTGGCGGTGGCGACGGTTCCGTCGATCTCGACGCGCACCCGCCCGCTCATGCGACGGCTCCTTCGGCCCGCAGGGCGCGGATCTCCTCGTCGGTGCGGCCGGTGGCGCGCAGCAGTTCGTCGGTGTGCTCGCCGAGCGCGGGCGCGGGCCTGCGGATCCGCCCGGGGGTGCCGCTGAGCTTCACCGGGACGCCGAGCGCGCGCACCGGGCCTTCGCCGGGGTGGTCGACCTCGACGACCATCTCGCGGGCGAGGGTGTGCGGGTCGGCGCAGGACTGCGCGTAGTCCCGGATGGGTCCGGCGGGCACCCCGGCCGCCAGCAGCAGCTCGGTCCACCCCTCGGTGTCCCTGGTGCGCAGGGTCGTCGCGAGTTCGGCGGCGAGCTCGGCGCGGTGGCGGACCCGGTCGGTGTTGGTGGCGAACCGCTCGTCGGCGGGCAGTTCGGGCCGGTCGAGCACGGCGCAGAGCCGCCGCCACAGCCGTTCGTTGTTGGCACCGACGGTGATGTGCCCGTCGCGGGTCGGCAGCGCCTCGTAGGGCGCGTTGACCCGGTGCGCGGAGCCGAGCCTGCCGGGTGCCTCGCCGGTGGCCCACAGCTCGGAGGTCTCCCAGATCGACAGGGCGAGGGCCGCGTCGTACAGCGAGGTGTCCACGGCCTGCCCGCGCCCGGTGGCGGCCCGGGACAGGCAGGCGCTGAGGATGCCCACGGCGCAGAACAGCCCGGCGGACAGGTCGGCGACGGGCACCCCGGACTTGGTGGGCGGGCCGCCGGGTTCGCCGGTGACGCTCATGATCCCGCTCATGGCCTGGGCGATGAGGTCGTAGCCAGGACGCCCCGCGTACGGCCCGGTCTGCCCGAATCCGGACAGGGAGGCGTGCACGATCCGCTCGTTGCGCTCGCGCAGCGCCGGGTAGTCCACGCCGAGCCGGGTGGCGACGCCGGGCCGGAAGCTCTCCACCACGACGTCGGCGTCCCGGACCAGCCGGTAGAAGGTGTCGAGCCCGGCATCGGTCTTGAGGTCGAGCGCGATGCTGCGCTTGTTCCGGTTCACCGCGAGGAAGGCGGCGCTGGTGCCGCGGGGCAGCCGGTGCCCGGTGGCCTGGCGGGTGGCGTCGCCGCCGCCGACCGGTTCGACCTTGATCACGTCGGCGCCGAGGTCGCCGAGCAGTTGGCAGCAGTAGGGCCCGGCCATGACCTGGGTCAGGTCGAGCACGGTCAGGTTTTCCAGCGCGAACGTCATCGTTGCCCGCCGATCTGTGCCGCTGCACGGCACGACCTGTCTGTGACGGCATAACCGTACGAGCACGGCGGAGCCGCGGTCAAGGTTCCGGAGAACCGCAGGTCGGAGCGCATGTCGACCTGTGCCGCACATCACAGGACGACTTGGGGGCCACGTGAAATACACAGCTCCGGTGTGGCGATTCACCGGGCGGGAGAAGGTCGAGCAGTGGCAACGAGAGGCCGGTTCGGAGCCTTGATCAGCCTCCAGCGACGTTCCCCCGGACAAGAATCACGTCGCGTTGTCACAGGAGACTCGGATGAGCCACATCATCGTCGCGCTGTCGGTCGAAGCCGTCGGACTGTTCGCCATCGCCGGGGCGATCACCGCGTGGACCCGCTCGGTCCTGCGGGCCAGCCCCCGCTGAAACCCCCTCCGCGAACGCAGAAGAGCCCCGCTGCCGAGAACGGCGACGGGGCTCTTCCGCGTCCGAGGTCAGTCCTTGGCGCCGACCAGCACCTTCGCTTCCTCGTGGTCCACCGCGGCCGGCGGCGAGCCGGGCAGCCGCTTGCCCGCGGACTCCTTCGCGAAGTACACCGCGACCGCACCGATCACACCCGCACCCATCAGGTAGTAGGCGGGGATGTCCAGGTTCCCGGTGAGCGCGATCAACGCCGCGATCACCGTCGCGGCCGTGCCGCCGAACAGCGACACCGAGATGTTGAACGCGATCGACAGCCCGCCGTAGCGGATGTCGGTCGGGAACAGCGCGGGCAGCACCGACGGCGAGGTGGAGTTGAAGCACAGCAGCATCAACCCCATCAGCATCAGGCCGCTGAACGTGGCGAACGTGCCGCCCGCCTTCAGCAGCATGACCGACGGGATGGCCAGCACCACCAGCAGCACGCACCCGGTGTACATGACCGGCTTGCGCCCGATCTTGTCGCTGAGCCGGCCGATGAACGTGATCAGCACCACCGACACCAGCAGCACCACGATCTGCAGCACCTGGGACGTCGTGGAGTCCGTGCCCGCGTGCCCGTTGTCCGGCAGCGTCTGGGTGAGGTAGGTGGGCATGTAGCTGGTCAGCACGTAGTTGGTGACGTTGAAGACCAGCACGATGCCACCGCACACCAGCATCGCCGGCCAGTGGTTGACGAAGATCTTGCGGAACTCCGCCAGCGTCTGGTTGCCCTCGCGCCCCTCGGACTCCGCCGCGATCTTCGCGAACGCCGGGGTCTCCTCCAGCTTCATCCGGAGGTACAACCCGATGCCGCCGATCGGACCGGCGATCAGGAACGGGATGCGCCAACCCCAGGCCAGCAGGTCCTCTTCGCTGAGCAGCAGCTCCAGACCGGTCGCGAAGCTGGCACCCAGCGCGTAGCCGGTGAGCGTGCCGAACTCCAGGAAGCTGCACAGGAAACCGCGCTTGCGGTCCGGCGCGTACTCCGCGATGAACGCCATCGCGCCGCCGTACTCACCACCGGTGGAGAAGCCCTGCAGCAGCCTGGCCAGCAACAACAGCATCGGCGCCGCGACGCCGATGGCGTGGTAATCGGGCAGGATGCCGATGATGAACGTGCTGATCGCCATCATGATGACGGTCAGCGACAGGACCTTCTGCCTGCCGATCCGGTCGCCCAGCGGCCCGAAGAACAGCCCGCCGAAGGGCCGCACCAGGAACGCCGCGGCGAAGGTGCCGAGCGTGGCGATGGTGCCCATCGTCGGCGAGAGGCCGGCGAAGAACACGCTTTCGATCTTCACGGCCAGGTAGGAGTAGACGCCGAAGTCGAACCACTCCGTGACGTTGCCGATCGCGGCCGCACCGACGGCTCGGCGAATCACGCCCGGCTCGGTGACCGTCACATCCGATACCGAGAAGTCGTCCGATTCCGCGTTGGACGAGCTTGCCCCTGACAAGGAGAACACCCCTCTTATCCATTCTCGGCCGCCCACCCCCGGGGCGGCCCGTCGAGGCTCCTGCTCGACAACTCTTTTTCGACCTTGGGCAGACACCTTAGTGCCCCGAACGGGTCAACCGAAATCCACCGACCGAAATCTATCCACGCATTCGTTCGAATAGTCCGATTTGCACTTTACTCGCCGCCACCTGGCGACTCGGACATTCGAACCGATATTCGCATAGCGGTCACCCACCGGCGGAGCCGGTTGCACGGACAGTGATTGAGCGAACCGTGATCGAAGTCTCCGCACCGCGATTCGACCTCTTAACACGATTATCGAAAAATTGCGCGCGCAGTTCCGCCGATCCGGGGAAAAACCCCCGATCCGGGGACGCCCACCTACTTTCGTAAGACCCCGTACGCAGCATTGCCGGCCGTTGAAGATCGATGCTAAAAAGTGAAAATCAACTCCCGGGCCGGCCGCTCGCGCGCCGCCGATGACTCGGGAATCCCGGCCGCGATCTGGGGAATCGCCGCGCCGACCGCCGGTCGAACGCGACCCAGCCCGCGCACCGCCGAGGCCGACCGGCATGCCGGGACCGCACCGCACAACTGGGGGCTCCACGTGACGAAACCGCTGTCGTTCCACGTCCTCGGCCCGCTCACCGTCGGGAGCGGCGGGCGATGTCTCGACGTACCCGGATCCAGGCAGCGCATCCTGCTCGCCGCGCTGCTGGTCAAGTTCAACCAGGTGGTGTGCGTCGACGAGCTCGTGGACCGGATCTGGGACTCCCGGCCGCCCTGCCGGCCGCGCCGGGCGCTGCACACCTGCCTGACCCGGCTCCGGCACGCCATCGCGGACGCGCCCGGCGCGCCGGACCTCATCCGCACCTCCAGCGCCGGGTACACGCTCCAGGCGTCCCCGGAGACCCTCGACTTCGCCCGCTTCATCGAGCTGCTGGAGCAGGCGCGCGCCGCGGAGGCCGCCCACGACCGGCTCCGCGAATCCGCCGCCCTCGGCGAGGCGCTGGCGCTGTGGCGCGGGGAGCGCGCGCTACCGGACGTGGCCTCGGACTCGCTGCACCGCGACGTGGTGCCCGGGATGCACCAGCAGCGCATCGAAGCGCTGGAGCGGCGCGGCGAACTGGAGCTGGAACTGGGCCACCACCGCGAGCTCATCGGCGAACTGCGGGCGCTGACCTCCGCACATCCGTTCCACGAGCGGTTCTGGCAGCAGCTGCTGCTCGCGCTCTACCGCTGCGGGCGGAAGGTGGAGGCGCTGCTGGCCTACGCCGAGCTGACCTCGCGCATCCGCGACGGCCTCGGCGTGGAGCCCGGACCGCAGCTGCGCGATCTGCACCTGGCGATCCTGCGTGACGACCAGGTGCCGCCGCTTCACACCGCGTCGTAGCGGCCGGGACGCCGCTGCGCGCGGTGCCGCGGACCCGCGCGGCCGGGACGGTCCGCTCCCCCCGCGTCCGCGACGCCCGGTTCCACGGCCCCGGCGCCCGCTCCGACCGGATCGGCCCGGTCCGGGCGCGTGCCTGCCGGCCCAGCGCCTTCCGGATCCGCGTCCTCCGGACCCGCACGGTCCGGACCCGCACGGTCCGGATCCGCGCCTTCCAAATCCGCGCGGTCCGCCGCATCGGCCGACCGGTCCGAGCCGTCCGCCCCACCGGAGCCGCGCCGTCGCCAGTACACGACCCCCAGCACCACCAGCACGAGCACCGCCACGGCCGGGATCGCGCCGAACGCCCCGGCCAGCCGCGAGTACGACGCCCCGGCCAGGTAGCCCACGCTGCCTTCCCCGCACGCCCACACCACCCCGGCGAGCGCGCTCCACGGCGCCATCCGGCGGTAGGGCAGGCCGGACGCGCCGATCAGGTGCGGAGCCGCGGACCGCACCAGCGGCACGAACCGGCACGGCACCAGCGCGGGCCCGCCGCTGCGGCGGAACAGCTCGCTCGCGCGGTCCCACGCGCGCGGGACGCGACGCGCGAACCGGGTCTCCCGCAGCCGAGGGCCGAGGTGGCGCCCGGTCCAGTGGCCGAGCGCGTCCCCGCAGATCGCGCCGACGGAAGCGGCCAGCACCACCGCCCACGGTTCCAGCACCCCCGCGTAGACGAGCGCGCCCGCGACGAGCAGCGGCCCCAGCGTGGGCACGAACGGGCTGATCACCAGGATCCCTTCGGTGAACACCAGCCCGGCGAGCAACCCGTAGGCGGCCGGCGGCGGCAGTTGCGCCAGCCAGTCGGCCGGTGACGGCATCAGCGGTCCTCCGCCGCGGGTGCGCGCAGGTGCCAGACGTGCGCGGGCGGCAGGTTCCACCACACCGTCGAGCGGCCGAGGCCGTAGCGCTCGACGAACTCGCGCTCCACCTCCATCGCGGCCCGGTGCCGCCGCGACTCGGTCGGGCCGCTCACCAGGGCGCGGGCCCGTTGCGTGCCCAGGTAGCCGAAGAAGGTCAGGTGCCCGCCCGGAACGAGCAGTTCGAGGTGCCGGTCCAGCAGCGCCCACACCTGCTCGGGTTCGAAGTTGGTGAACGGCAGCCCGGAGACGACCACGTCGTAGCGCGGTTCCAGCGGCGCGTCCAGCACCGAGACCTCGTGCAGCGCGATCCGGTCGGCGACGGCGGAGAGCGCGAACTCGGTGCGCAGCGCGGTGTCGAGCATCCGCACGTAGTGCGGGTTGATCTCCACGACGTCCAGCCGGTCGGCGGGGCCGATCCGGTCGGCGAGCTCCCGCGTCACCACCCCGCTGCCCGCCCCGACTTCGAGCACCCTGGCCGGTGGCCGGTGCTGCGGCGGCAGCAGCGGCGCGGCGAGCCGGGCGGCGAGCCGTCTGCTGCTGGGGGCGATCGCCCCGGTGACGCGGAAGCTGCGGAACGCCTCGCGGGAGAAGGCGAACCGTCCGGGCGACGTGCTGCTGCTGGTCTGCACTGGGTCCACGTCGTTGCACGCTACTGGCGGGATCAACGGGCACCATCGGTCTCATGGCCACGGAGATCCGGTACGAAAGTAGGGGGGCGGCGGCTCCCTATGCTCGTCCGTCGTGGCGACGAGGAGCAACCCGGTGACCGCGGTACCGCCGCGCACGCGGTGGTGGGTGGAGGCGGCGCTGCTCGTCGCGGTCTCGCTGCTGTCCGCGCAGGAGGCCTACGTCCGCGCCGGCGGCGTGGTGCTGAGCCCGCAGGTCGGCGCGGTGCTGCTGGCCGGGATCGCGCTCGCGTGGCGCGGGCGGAACCTGGCGGTCGCGGCGGTGCCCGCGGTCCTGGTGGCCGCGGTGCTGGGGACGGTGCTGCCGCTGCTGGTGGTGCTGTACTCCTGCGCGAAGCGCGGCAGGCTGGTGGTGGCGGCGGTGTGCGCGGTCGCGGCGATGGGCGGGAACCTGCTGCAGCCGCAGCACTCGCTGTGGGGCACCCGGGTGTCCGTGCTGGTGCTGCTGCTGGTCGCGGTGGCGACGCTGGGCATGTGGGCGGGCG
>NZ_JAIUKB010000169.1:0-6592 GCF_020176785.1 Saccharopolyspora sp. 6V
GGGCCGGGGCAGGGGGGCCGGGGGAGCGCCGTGGTGGGGGAGACTGTCGCGTGCTTCCGGGTTCGGCGTCGCTAGGGTGCTGTGCGCGCGAGTGCACGCCAGTCGAGGAGGCGGCGAGTTGGAACCAGCGGGAACGGACCCGGAGCGGGCTGCGGACGGCGGCGGGCTGCGCCGCGACCTGAGCGGCCGGCAGGTCGGCATGATCGCCATCGGTGGCGCGATCGGCACCGGGCTGTTCCTCGGCTCCGGACTCGCCATCAACATCGCGGGCCCGGCCGTGATCATCGCCTACGCGGTGGCCGCCTTCGCCGCGCTCGCCCTGGCCTACGCGCTCGCCGAGATGGTCGTCGTGCACCCCGAGGCCGGCGGGTTCGGGCCCATCGCGCAGCGCTACCTCGGCGGCCTCGCCGGATTCGTGCAGCGGTGGATCTACTGGGCCGCGCAGGTCGTCAACATCGGCAGCGAGGTCGTCGCCGCCGGGCTCTACGTGCAGTTCTGGTACCCGCAGCTGCCGCTGTGGCTGCCCGTCGTGGTGTTCTCGCTGGTCATGCTGGCGATCAACGCCTCGGCCGTGCGGTTCTTCGGCGAGTTCGAGTACTGGTTCGCGCTGATCAAGGTCGTCACGATCGTCGTGTTCGTGCTGCTCGGCATCACCTACATCGTGTTCGGCCTGCCCGGCCGCCCGGCCACCGGCGTCGGTGCGCTCACCGAGCACGACGGGTTCCTGCCGAACGGGATCGGTGCGGTGTGGCTGGCGCTGACCGTGGTCACCTTCTCCTACCTGGGCACCGAGGCCGTCGCCGTCACCGCGTCCGAGTCGCGGAACCCGGGCCGCGACGTGCCGCGGGCGGCGCGGAACATGGTGCTGCGGCTCGGGTTGTTCTACGTGCTGGGCATGCTGGTGGTCGTCTCGATCCTGCCGTGGAACCAGGTGTCCACCGAGGAGGACGTGACGCAGAGCCCGTTCGTGGCGCTGTTCGCGACCGCCGGGATCCCCGCCGCCGCGGGCGTCATGAACTTCGTGGTGCTCACCGCGGCGCTGTCCGCGATGAACACCAACCTGTACGTGACGGCGCGGATGACCTACTCGCTCGCCCAGGACGGCTACGCGCCGAAGTGGTTCGCCGGGCTGAGCCGCCACGGCGCGCCGCAGCGGGCGCTGCTGCTGTCCGCGGGCGGGCTGGTGCTGGCAGCGGGCATCTCGGTGTTCGCCGAGTCCACCGCGTTCCCGCTGCTGCTGGGGCTGGCGCTGTTCGGCGCGCTGATCACCTGGCTGCTCATCTTCGCCAGCCACCTGGCGTTCCGGCGGCACCGGGTCGCCGCGGGGCTGCCGGATTCGCCGGTGCGGCTGGCGGGCGCACCGGTGACGACGGTGCTGGCGATGCTGTTCGTGGCGGCGGTGCTGCTGACGACGCCGTTCACCGAGCAGTTCGACACCGCGTGGAAGGCGGGGGTGCCGTTCCTCGCCCTGCTCTGCGTCGCCTACTACGTCCTGCGCCGCCGGGCCGCCGGGCGCTCCTGAGCCGCTGGCCGGGGCACCGCCCGCCCGTTCACCTGGGCGCGCGGGCGGTTCACCTCGTCGGGTCGACGCGGGCGCGGGCGGTGGGCGGGTGAGATTTACACTCCCGCATGTGTCGAACCAGCCGATGATCGCGCCCTCCATCCTGTCCGCGGACTTCGCCCGCCTCGCCACCGAGCTCGACGCCGTCAAGGGCGCCGACTGGGTGCACGTCGACGTGATGGACGCGCACTTCGTGCCGAACCTGACCCTCGGGCTCCCGGTCGTCGAGTCGCTGCTCAAGGCCACCGACATCCCGCTGGACTGCCACCTGATGATCGAGGACCCGGACCGCTGGGCGATCGGCTACGCCGAAGCGGGCGCGCACAACGTCACCGTGCACGCCGAAGCCGCCCAGGACCCGGTGAAGATCGCCGCGGATCTGCGCGCGGCCGGCGCCAAGGCCGGGCTGTCGATCAAGCCGGGCACGCCGTTCGACCAGTACGTCGAAGTGCTCAAGCACTACGACACGCTGCTGGTGATGTCCGTCGAGCCCGGTTTCGGCGGCCAGAAGTTCATCACCGAGGTGCTGGAGAAGGCCCGCGCCGCCCGCAACCTCGTCGACACCGGGCACCTGAACCTCATCGTGGAGATCGACGGCGGCATCAACGCCGACACCATCGAGCAGGCCGCGGAAGCCGGGGTCGACTGCTTCGTCGCGGGTTCCGCCGTCTACGGCGCCGACGACCCGGCCCGCGCGGTGGAGGCGCTGCGCGCCCAGGCCGCCCCGAACTTCGCGCACGCCCGGAAGTGACCGCCGCGACCGCGGACCCGGTGCGCGCCGCGATGTTCGCGGCGCTCGCCGCGAGCGAACGCGTCCGCGGCAGCACCAGCCCGAACCCGCCGGTGGGCTGCGTGGTGCTCGACGCCGACGGCGCCGTCGCCGGGACCGGCGCGACCCAGCCGCCCGGCGGGCCGCACGCCGAGGTGATGGCGCTGCGCGCCGCCGGGGACCGCGCCCGCGGCGGCACCGCCGTGGTGACCCTGGAACCGTGCGCGCACACCGGCCGCACCGCGCCGTGCACCACGGCGCTGCTCGCGGCCGGAGTGGCGCGGGTGGTGCACGCCGTGGCCGATCCGAACCCGCAGGCCGCGGGCGGCGCCGAAGTGCTGCGCGCCGCCGGGGTCCGCGTCGAATCCGGCCTGCTCGGCGAGCAGATCGCGCGCGGCCCGCTGCGGGCCTGGCTGCACTTCGCCCGCACCGGCCGCCCGCACGTCACCTGGAAGTACGCGGCGAGCCTGGACGGCCGGTCGGCCGCCGCCGACGGCACCAGCAAGTGGATCAGCTCGGCGACCTCGCGCGCCGAGGTGCACGAGCTGCGCGGCAAGGTCGACGCGATCCTCGCCGGCACCGGCACCGTCCTCGCCGACGACCCGCAGCTGACCGCCCGCGAAGCCGACGGCGGCCTGCGCCCGCACCAGCCGCTGCGCGTCGTCGTCGGCGACCGCGAGGTGCCCGCCGGGGCGCGCGTCTTCGACGACTCGGCCGCCACGATCCGGCTGCCCGGCGGGGACCCGGCGGCGGTGCTGGCCGAGCTGGGCCGGCGCGGCGTGGTGGACGTGCTGCTGGAGGGCGGGCCGACGCTGGCCGGGGCGTTCGTCGCCGCCGGGTGCGTCGACCGCGTGCTGGCCTACCTGGCCCCCGCGCTGCTCGGCGCCGGTCCCGCCGCGCTCGGCGACGCCGGGGTGGCGAGCGTCTCCCAAGCATGGTGGTGGGACATCGAAGAGACCACGATGAGCGGACCGGACGTGCGCGTCAGCGCCGTGCCCACCGGCCGCTGAGGAGGAAGAGCATGTTCACCGGCATCGTCGAGGAGCTCGGCACGGTCACGTCCGTCGAGGAGGACGGCGACGGGGTGCGGCTGACCGTCGAAGGACCGCTGGTGACCTCCGACGCGAAGCACGGCGACTCGATCGCCGTGAACGGCGTGTGCCTGACCGTGGTGGATTCCGGCGCCGGCCGGTTCACCGTGGACGTGGTGGCCGAGACGGTGCGCCGCTCCGCGATCCGGCACATCACCGCGGGCGACCGGGTGAACCTGGAGCGCGCGATGGCGCTCGGTGACCGGCTCGGCGGGCACATCGTGCAGGGCCACGTGGACGGCACGGCCGTGCTGCTGGAGTCCGACGGCGACCTGACCCGCTTCGAGCTGCCGGCCGGTCTGTCGCACTACCTGGTGGAGAAGGGCTCGATCACGGTGGACGGGGTATCGCTCACCGTGGTCGGAGCGGGACGCACCGAGTTCAGCGTGGCGCTGATTCCCACCACACGGGAACTCACCACTCTGGGGGTGCGCCGACCGGGTGAAGAGGTCAACATCGAGGTGGACGTGCTGGCCAAGCACCTGGAACGGCTCGCCGCCGCGCAGCTCGACCGGCCCCGCACCGGAGCGGACGGGTCCTGACCGCCCGATCGGCGGCCGGAGCCCGGCAGGCGAGAGGACAATGACGGTGCCGGGAACGCACAGCCGCCCGGCAGCCCGAACCGAGGGCGGGCGCACCGGTGGTGCGCCGCAGCCCCAGAGCGAAAGAGCACGGGACACGGTGAGCAACAGGTTCGACGACATCGAGCGCGCCCTGGCCGACATCGCGGCGGGCCGCCCGGTGATCGTGGTCGATGACGAGGATCGCGAGAACGAAGGCGATCTGATCTTCGCCGCCGAGAAGGCGACGCCGGAACTCGTGGCGTTCATGGTGCGCTACACGTCCGGCTACCTGTGCGTCGGCATGACCGGCGAGGACTGCGACCGGCTGGACCTCCCGCCGATGTACCACTCCAACCAGGACCGCAAGGGCACCGCCTACACGGTCGCCGTCGACGCGGCCGAAGGCGTCAGCACCGGCATCTCCGCCAGCGACCGGGCCCGCACCCTGCAGGTCCTCGCGGACGCCGGTTCGCGGGCCGCCGACCTGCACCGGCCGGGGCACGTGGTGCCGCTGCGCGCCCGCGACGGCGGCGTGCTGCGCAGGCCCGGGCACACCGAGGCGAGCGTCGACCTGTCCCGGCTCGCCGGGCTGCGGCCGGTGGGCGCGCTGTGCGAGATCGTCAGCCAGAAGTCCGAGGGCGACATGGCCCGCCGCGACGAGCTGGAGGTCTTCGCCGACGAGCACGACCTGCGGCTGATCACCATCGCCGACCTCATCGCCTACCGCAGGCGGTTCGAGAAGCAGGTCGAGCGGGTCGCCGAGGCGCGCATCCCCACCGCGCACGGCACCTTCCGCACCTTCGGCTACGACAGCACCCTCGACGGCATCGAGCACCTGGCGCTGGTCTACGGCGAGATCGGCGACGGCGAGGACGTGCTGGTGCGGGTGCACTCGGAGTGCCTGACCGGGGACGTGCTCGGCTCGCTGCGCTGCGACTGCGGCCCGCAGCTGTCCGCGGCGATGGAGAAGGTCGCCGCCGAGGGCCGCGGCATCGTGCTCTACATGCGCGGCCACGAGGGCCGCGGCATCGGCCTGATCCACAAGTTGCAGGCCTACCAGCTGCAGGACGACGGCGCCGACACCGTCGACGCGAACGTGGCGCTGGGGATGCCGGTGGACAGCCGCGACTACGGCCAGGGCGCGCAGATCCTCTGCGACCTGGGCGTGAAGTCGATGCGACTGCTGACGAACAATCCGGAGAAGCGGATCGGGCTGGAGGGCTACGGCCTGCGGGTGCTGGGCCGGGAGGCCCTGCCGATCCGCCCGAACCCGGAGAACCTGCGCTACCTGCGCACCAAGCGGGACCGGATGGGGCACGAGTTGAACCACCTCGACGACGGCGAGGACTCCTCGATCACCGGCGACGGCGACGAGACCGGCTTCGGCAGGCCGGGGGTCATCGCATGAGCGGCGAAGGCAGGCCCCGCGTCGAGGTCCCGCGGGCCGACGGGCTGAAGCTGGCGATCGCGAGCATCCGCTGGCACGAGAAGATCACCGGCCGGATGCTGGAGCGCGCGCTCGCCGCCGCCCACGAGGCGGGCATCGCGGAACCGACCGTGGTGCGGGTGCCGGGTTCGATCGAACTCCCGGTGGTGTGCCAGGAACTGGCGCGCGGGCACGACGCGGTGGTGGCGCTCGGCGTCGTCATCCGCGGCGGCACCCCGCACTTCGAGTACGTCTGCGACTCGGTGACCGCCGGGCTGACCCGGGTGGCGCTGGACGAGTCGACGGCGGTCGGCAACGGACTGCTCACCTGCGACACCGACCAGCAGGCCCGGGACCGGGCCGGGTTCCCGGAATCGGTCGAGGACAAGGGCTTCGAGGCGACCGCGGCCGCTCTGGAGACCGCGCTGGTGCTGCGCGACCTGCGCGCCCGCTGACCCGCGTCCGGAGGGCTGTCGCGGGGTGCGCCGCGCTACCGGGCAAACTGGACGCATGCAGTCAGCTGAGGCTCGGGACGAGGTGGCCGGTCCGGAACCGGCGGGAGGTGGGGACGCGGTGGAGTCCTCGGACGCGGTCCGGCCCGTGGTGGTGCGGCCGATCAAGATCCGCCGGGTGGTGATCCCGGTGGCCGTGGTGCTGGTGGTCGTGTTCGCCGTGGTGGCGGTGCTGCTGCGCAACACCCCGACCGGCGTGTACTTCCGGGTGTCGGACCAGATCGCGATGGCCGGGCTGGGCGTGCTGCTGGCCTGCGGGGCGCTGCTGCTGGCGCGGCCGCGGCTGCGCGCCGACCTGTCCGGGCTGGAGGTGCGCAACGTGATCGGCACCCAGCGCTACTCGTGGGACGAGGTGCAGGCCGTCAGCTTCCCGGACGGCGCCGCGTGGGCGCGGTTGGAACTGCCGCAGGACGAGTACGCCTCGGTGATGGCGATCCAGTCCACCGACGGCGCGCACGCCGTGCAGGCCATGCGGGACCTGCGCGAACTCCGCCGCGAGGTGGAGGCCCGCCGCGGCGGGGAGTGACCTGGTGCGAAAACGGGTGGCCCCGGGGGGGGGGGGCCCCGGCCCCCCGGGGGGGGCCCCCGGGGGCAGGGACCGCCCCGGTGGGTAGCCACCCCCCGGGGCGCGACCCGGTGGGCCCGCCCGCGCACGGCCCCCCCCACACCA
>NZ_JAIUKB010000169.1:6600-21917 GCF_020176785.1 Saccharopolyspora sp. 6V
CCCGGGGGGGCCGGGCGCCCCCCCCCCGCGGGGGGGGGGGGGGCGGCGGGGGGGGGGGGGGGGGCCGCCCCCCCCGGGGGGGGCGCGGGGCCCCCCCCCCCCCCCCCCCCCGTTCGTCGAGCCCCTGTGTCAGGAACGCGACCGGTTGAAGACCAACCGGTAGGCGATCAGCAGGATGAGCGAGCCGATCACGGCCCACACGAAGCTCATGACGCTGAAGCCGGTGACGCCCTGGCCGCCGAACTGGCTGCTGATCCAGCCGCCGAGCAGCCCGCCGACGACGCCGATCAAGATCGTCACGATGATGCCGCCCGGGTCCCTGCCGGGCAGGATGAACTTCGCGATCGCACCCGCGATCAGGCCGAAGATGATCCAGCTGAGGATGCCCACGGTGTCCTCCTTCCGATTCGCGCGCCGGTCTGCGGCGCGCTGCGCACACGCTCATCGACCGGGTTCCCCGCAGTGGCGTCGATCAATCGCGATCTCCACCACCGAGGCACCCGATCAAGCGTTCCGGAGGCTACGCCGTTACCCGCAGTGGCTGATCACGCCCGTCCGGGCGCCGCGGCCGTCGCGGGCTCGGGGCGCACCGCGCCCGCCGCGACCGCCACCAGCAGCGCCAGCGCGGCGGGCACCGCCAGCCCCACCGACAGCCCGAAGCCCTGCGCGAGCAGCCCGATGAACACCGGCCCGGCCAGCAGCCCGCCGTAGGACAGGGTGCTGACCTGCGCCAGGTCCCGCCCGCTGCGCGCCGGGTCCCGGTGCCCGGCGGCGCTGAAGATCTGCGGCACGATGCAGGACAGCCCGACGCCGAACAGCGCGAACCCGCCCAGCGCCGCCACCGGGTGGTGCAGCAGCAGCGCCACCCCGAGCCCGCTGCCCGCGACGACCCCGCACACCCGGACCAGCGGCACCGGTCCGAACCGCCGCACCAGCCCGTCGCCGAGGAACCGGAACAGCCCCATCGTGGCGGAGAACACGGCGTAGCCCAGCGCCGCGAACCCGGTTCCGGTGCCGAGCTCGTCGTGCAGGTACACCGAGGACCAGTCGGCCATCGACCCTTCGCCGACGGAGCAGAAGAACCCGAGCGCGCCGAGGAACACGATCGCCATCGGGAACCCGCGGACCCGCGGCCCGTCCGCGGCGGGCGGCGCGGGCTCCGGCGGCAGCAGCGCGGGCCGGGCCAGCAGGGACAGCGCCAGCAGCGCCGCCCCGGTCAGCGCGAAGTGCGCGGCGGGGCTCATCCCGAGGTGCGCGGCCAGCGCCCCGGAACCGGCGCCGAGCAGCCCGCCGAGGCTGAACGTGGCGTGGAAGGTGCTCATGATCGGCCGCCGGTAGCGCTGCTCCACCCGCACCGCGTGCGAGTTCATCGCCACGTCGATCGTCCCGTGCGCCGCCCCGAACACCACCAGCCCCGCGACCAGCGTCCCCAGCCCGTCCGCCAGGCCGGGTGCCAGCCCGGACAGCGCGACCAGCGCCCCTGCGGGCGGCACCACCCGCGCGCTGCCGAACCGGTCGGTGAGGTGACCGCAGACCTGCATGGCCAGCACCGATCCGGCGGCGACCGCGAACAGCGCCAGCGTCACCCCGCCGTCGTCGAGGCCCAGGTCCTGCTTGATCGTCGGGATCCGCGCCGTCCAGGTGGCCAGCGCGAATCCGCTCACCACGAAGTAGGCGGTCACCGCCCACCGCGCGCGCCGCGCGGCCGCGCCGGGCTCGGCCGGTGTCGTCTCGGGCACCGCTGTCCTCTCGCTCGGAGTCGGGTCCGGCCCGGGGGATTCCCGGTCCGCCGCCCATTCCACCCGGGCGGTGCCGAGACCGGCTCGTCCGGTCTGCGCGAGTTCAACCGATCATCGCGGCACCGTGCCTGTGAAGGGGGCGAACGGGTGAGGGACAATGGCGCAGGCGTCGAGAGCCGGGGATCCCGGCACGCGCGCCGGGACCCGGCTCCGGCGCGGCCGCCGAGCGGGGGGCACCGGTGCGGCCGGGCGGCGATGGAGGAGGAGACCGTGAGCGTGGCCCAGGAGCGAAATCTTCGGCTGGTGCGGGACGAGCCCCGCGCGCCCGCCGTCCGGATCGGTGACATCCACCTGCGCAACCGGCTGGTCACCGCGTCGAGCCTGCTGGGCTACGGCGTCGCGAACTCCAAGCTGGTGCCCTACGGCATGAGCCCGATCTCGATGTTCGTCCCGCTGGAGCGCTTCGGCGCCGTCACCACCCGCACCGTCACCGTGGAGCCGCGCGAGGGCCACTTCACCACCCAGGACGTGTGGCCGCTGCACGAGGTCCCGGCGCTGCTCAAGCGCTACGGGCAGGCGCTGCGCCAGGTCGACGGCGGCTGGATGAACGCGTTCGGCTGGTGCAACGTCGGCATCGACGCCTACCTGCGCGACTACTACCCGCGCACCCGCTCGCAGAACACGATCATCTCGGTCGGCGGGTTCTCCCCCGAGGAGTTCGTCACCCTGGTGGAGAAGGTCAACGCGGCGGTGCCCGCCGGCGACATCGCGGCGGTCGAGTTCAACGTCTCCTGCCACAACGTCAACTTCGACTTCAACGCGATCATCGAGCAGGTGCTGGCGCAGGCGGTGCCGCGCAGCGACCACCCGGTGATCCTCAAGCTGTCCTCGGACTACGACTACATCGCGCACGCGAAGCTGGCCGCCCGGCACGGGGTGTCCGCGCTGACCGCGATCAACACGGTGAAGGGCCTGCGGCTGGACCCGAACACCGGGCAGCCGCTGCTGAAGAACGGGTTCGGCGGGCTGTCCGGGCGGGCCATCAAGCCGATCGGGCTGCGCGTGGTGAAGGAGCTGCGCGACGCCGGGGTGAAGCTGCCGATCATCGGTACCGGTGGCATCCGCAGCTTCGACGACTGCCGCGAGTACTTCTGGGCCGGGGCGGACGCGGTGAGCATGGGCAGCGCCAGCTGGTTCGCCAGCTACCCGGGCTACGCGCTGTCGCCGGTGCACGGCGCCCGCATCCGCGGCGTGCTCCGCCGCATCGAGCACTACCGGCCGCCGAACCGCTGAGGTCGACCGCCCCTCCCCGCGGTGCCCGGGCTCACCGGAAATGGTGATCTTGGGAAATGCCGATCGGATGAATGATCTCGACACGAACGGGTCCCGGAACGTTGACTCTCCGGGGGCGGGATCACCGGTCCAGCACGCGAACTGGGAGGGGCGCATGTCCGGTTACGGGACGTTCGGGAGCAGCCTGCGGGACCTGCCGAGGCTGCGGCAGTCCAGGCGGGGCCGCGTCTCCAGCTGGGATCGGACCGGCGGCAACACCGACAACATCCGGCTCGCGCCGGGGGAGAGCCGCGAGCTGGCGCGGCTCACCGGACCCGGTGCGGTGACCCACATCTGGTGCACGGTCGCCGTCGAGGACGGGCCGCACCGGCCCGAGGTGGAGGGCGACTACCTGCGCAGGCTCGTCCTCAAGATCA
The DNA here is from genome assembly GCF_020176785.1 of Saccharopolyspora sp. 6V. Lineage (NCBI taxonomy): Bacteria > Bacillati > Actinomycetota > Actinomycetes > Pseudonocardiales > Pseudonocardiaceae > Saccharopolyspora > Saccharopolyspora sp. 6V. Next base: position 10,049 of record NZ_JAIUKB010000169.1, read on the forward strand.
CCTGGGACGACGCCTCGCACCCGAGCGTGCTGGTACCGCTCGGCGACTTCTTCGGCATCGGCCACGGGCGCACCGAGAACTTCGTGTCCGCGCCGCTGCAGATGAGCCCGCAGGACGGCAAGGGCTTCAACTGCTGGTTCGCCATGCCCTTCGCCGAAGGCGCCCGGTTCGAGCTGATCAGCGAGCTCAGCCTCAAAACGGTGATCTTCTACTACTACGTCGACTACGAGCAGTACCAGCAGGCCGACCCCGATCTCGGCTACTTCCACGCGCAGTGGCGCCGCGAGGACCCCACCGACGGCGTCGAGCAGGGCGACCAGAGCAACGACGAGTTCCTGTTCGGCGGCACCAACCTCGACGGGGCGGGCAACTACGTGATCCTGCGGGCCGAGGGCCGCGGGCACTACGTCGGATCGGTGCTCAACGTGCACAACCTGCGTTCCACCACCGACTGGAACTGGTACGGCGAAGGCGACGACATGATCTTCATCGACGGTGAGCCGTGGCCGCCGCGGCTGCACGGCACCGGCACCGAGGACTACTTCAACACCGCCTGGTGTCCCAGCCAGCCGTACCACGCGCCCTACCACGGACTCACGCTGCCGGGCGGGCGGAACTGGAGCGGGCAGGTGTCCTACTACCGGTTCCACGTGGAGGACCCGATCACCTTCGACTCGTCGATCGAGGTGAGCATCGAGCACGGGCACGCCAACAAGCGCTCCGACGACATCTCCTCGGTCGCCTACTGGTACCAGACCCTGCCGTCGAAGCCCTTCGGCCTGCTGCCGGTGCACGACAGGTTGCCGCACCCGCTGTGAGCTCCCCGCCGGTCCCGCCGCGGGCGGGGCCGGTCAGGGCGAGTCGGCCGGGCGGTTCGCGGTCAGCGCCCACAGCACCGCCACGTCGCCCGCGATGATCAGCAGCGACCACAGCGGCTGGTACGGGACGAACAGGAACCCCGCCACCGCGCTGAGCACCGCCAGGGCCGGGGGCGCCGGACGGGACCGGCGGCCGGCGGTCAGCAGCCCGGTCCCCGCGACCGCCACCAGCACGCCCAGCACCAGGTGCAGCCAGCCCCACGTCGCCACGTCGTAGCCGAACACGTAGCTGCCCAGCACCACCAGGAACAGGTCCGCCGCGACCGTCGCCACGGCCACGGCCACGTGGAACGCGCCCACCAGCACCAGCATGATCCCGGCGAACCGCACCGGCCCCCGCGCCCGGGCACCGCCGGTGCGGCGCACGGCGTGCGCGCCGCCGTGCCCGACCTGCGCCATCGTTGATCAACTCCTCGTCCTCGCGCGCTCCGCCGGGCCGACCCGGCGGGCCTCCCAGGACATCGCGTGACGGCGGCACCACCCAGGGGCGAAGGTCCCCGAGCGGGCCCCGATGCCGTGACGGGGAGTGTCGGCCGCGCACGTAGGGTGGAGCCGTGGCCGACCCGTCGACGTACCGCCCAGCGCCCGGAACCGTTCCGGACGCCCCCGGCGTGTACCGCTTCCACGACGCCGAGGGGCGGATCATCTACGTCGGGAAGGCGAAGAGCCTGCGCAGCAGGCTGGCGAACTACTTCGCGGACCTCTCCGGGCTGCACCCGCGCACCCGGCGGATGGTCACCACCGCCACCGGCGTGCGCTGGACCGTCGTCGGCACCGAGGTGGAGGCGCTGCAGCTGGAGTACTCCTGGATCAAGGAGTACGACCCTCGGTTCAACGTGCGCTACCGGGACGACAAGTCCTACCCGGTGCTGGCGGTGACCCTGCACGAGGAGTACCCGCGGCTGCACGTCTACCGCGGCCCGCGCCGCAAGGGCGTGCGCTACTTCGGCCCGTACGCGCACGCGTGGGCGATCCGGGAGACGCTGGACACGCTGCTGCGCGTGTTCCCGGCCCGCACCTGCTCCAGCGGGGTGTTCAAGCGGCACGGGCAGATCGGGCGGCCCTGCCTGCTCGGCTACATCGGCAAGTGCTCGGCGCCGTGCGTGGGCCGGGTCGACGCCGACGAGCACCGGGCCATCGTGGACGACTTCTGCGACTTCCTCAGCGGCCGCACCGACACCCTGATGCGCAAGCTGGACCGCGAGATGAAGGAGGCGTCCGCCGAGCTGGAGTTCGAGCGGGCCGCCCGGCTGCGCGATGACCTGGAAGCGCTGCGCCGCGCCATGGAGAAGCAGGCGGTGGTGCTCGGCGACGGCACCGACGCCGACGTGATCGCCTTCGCCAAGGACGAGCTCGCCGCCGCGGTGCAGGTCTTCCACATCCGCGGCGGCCGGGTGCGCGGCCAGCGCGGCTGGGTCATCGACCTGGAGGCCGAGACCGAGCTCGCCGAGCTCACCGGCCGGTTCCTCACCCAGTTCTACGGGGAGCAGGCGGCGTTGGCCGACCAGGCCGACGCGGGCGGCACCCCGGTCCCGCGCGAGGTGCTGGTGCCGGAGGTCCCCGAGGACGCCGAAGCACTGGGGCAGTGGCTCGGCGAGCTGCGCGGCAGCCGCGTGGACCTGCGGGTGCCGCAGCGCGGCGACAAGCGGACCTTGATGGAGACCGTGGAGCGCAACGCCAAGGAGGCGTTCACCCAGTACAAGCTGCGCCGCGCCGGTGACCTCACCGCCCGCTCGGCGGCGCTGCAGGAGCTGCAGGAGGCGCTGGAGCTGGACACCGCGCCGCTGCGCATCGAATGCGTGGACGTCAGCCACGTGCAGGGCAGCGACGTGGTGGCCTCGCTGGTGGTGTTCGAGGACGGGGTGCCGCGCAAGTCGGAGTACCGCCGGTTCTCGGTGCGCGAAGGCGCCGAGGGCGGCGACGTGGGCTCCATCGACGAGGTGGTGCGCCGCCGGTTCGCCCGCTACCTCAAGGAGACCGGTGCCGCGGAGACCGGCACCGGGCAGCTCGGTGCGGGGGAGGCCGACGCGGGAGCGTCCGGCACAGCAGAACCCGACGTGGCGGGTTCCGGCACACCGGGTTCCGCCGCCGGGCAGTCCGGCGCACCGGACCAGGACGCCGGGCGGCCCACCAGCGAGTCCGAAGTGGACGTCCGCGCCGCCTCCGGCGAGGTCGCCGACCTCGACGGTCCGGCCCCCGGCATCGACCCGGAGACCGGCCGCCCCCGCAAGTTCGCCTACCCGCCGAACCTGCTCGTCATCGACGGCGGCGCGCCGCAGGCCAACGCCGCGGCAGACGCGCTCACCGAACTCGGCGTCACCGACGTCGCCGTGATCGGCCTCGCCAAGCGCCTCGAAGAGGTGTGGCTGCCCAACGAGCCCGACCCGGTCATCCTGCCCCGCACCAGCGAGGCGCTGTACCTGTTGCAACGGGTGCGCGACGAAGCGCACCGGTTCGCGATCACCTACCACCGGCAGAAGCGCTCCAAGCGGCTCAGCCGGTCCGTGCTCGATTCCGTCCCCGGGCTTGGGGAAGCCCGGAAGACCGCCCTGCTGAAGCACTTCGGTTCGGTGCGCAAGCTCAAGCAGGCGAGGATCGAGGACATCATGGCGGTACCCGGCTTCGGCAGGCGTACCGCCGAGACCGTGTGCGCGGCCCTGGCCGCCGAGGCGGCCGGGGCAGGCGGGGGAGACACCAGCACTGAAGGGGAGAATCAGTGAGCGAGGAGAAGTCGGGCATCGAGGTCGCCGTCGTCAGCGGCCTTTCCGGCGCCGGGCGCAGCACCGCCGCCAAATGCCTGGAGGACCTGGGCTGGTTCGTCGTGGACAACCTGCCCCCCGAACTGATCGCGACGATGGTGGAGCTGGGGGCGCGTTCCAGCGGCGCGATCACCCGCGTCGCGGTCGTGATGGACGTGCGCAGCCGCGCGTTCACCGAGGACCTCGGCTCGGTCATCAAGGACCTGGACGCCCGCGGCTACAAGCCGAAGGTGCTGTTCCTGGAGGCCACCGACGAGGTGCTGATCCGCCGCTTCGAGCAGGTGCGCCGCGGCCACCCGCTGCAGGGCGAGGGGCGGCTCGCCGACGGCATCGCCAACGAGCGCGCGCTGCTGTCCCGGCTGCGCTCCGAGGCCGACCTGGTCGTGGACACCACCGGGCTGTCCGTGCACCAGCTGCGCACCAAGATCGAGGACGCGTTCGGCACCGAGGCCGAGACCCGCACCCGGGTCACCGTGCTGTCCTTCGGCTACAAGTACGGGCTGCCGATGGACGCGGACCTGGTGATGGACTGCCGGTTCCTGCCGAACCCGTTCTGGATCCCGGAGCTGCGCGAGTTCAACGGCCTCGACGAGGAGGTCCGCAACTACGTGCTCGGGCAGGAAGGTGCCGAGGAGTTCCTGGAGAGCTACCAGGGCCTGCTGCGGCTGGTCGGCGCCGGCTACCACCGGGAGGGCAAGCGGTACCTGACGCTGGCGCTGGGCTGCACCGGCGGCAAGCACCGCAGCGTCGCCCTCGTCGAGGAGATGGCCCGCAGGCTCGCCGACGACGAAGGGATGATGGTCAAGACCGTCCACCGGGACCTGGGGCGCGAGTGAGCTCGGCCGCACCACCGCACGACCCCGCCGAGCGCCCGCTGCGCGCGGTCGCGCTCGGCGGCGGGCACGGCCTGCAGGTCACCCTCGCCGCGCTGACCCGGCTCACCCCGGACGTCACCGCCGTGGTCACCGTCGCCGACGACGGCGGTTCCTCCGGGCGGTTGCGCCGCGAACTCGGGATGCTGCCGCCCGGCGACCTGCGCAAGGCGTTGGCCGCGCTGGCTTCGCCGGACGAGAACGGGCAGCGCTGGGCGCAGGTGTTCCAACACCGCTTCGGCGGCAACGGGGCGCTGGCCGGGCACGCCGTCGGGAACCTGCTGCTGGCCGGGCTGCTCGACGTGGTCGGCGACCCGGTCGCGGTGCTCGACGAGGCCTGCCGGCTGGTCGGCGCTCGCGGCCGGGTGCTGCCGATGTCCGGCGAGCCGCTCGACATGGAGGCCGAGGTGGTGGGCCTGGACGCGGACCCGGACGCGGTGCGCACCATCCGCGGCCAGGTCGCGATCGCCAGCACACCGGGCCGGGTGAAGAAGGTCCGGCTCACCGCGGCGAACGGCGAGCAGCGCACCCCGCAGGCCTGCCCGCACGCGGTGCGCGCGGTGCTGGACGCGGACGTGGTGCTGCTCGGCCCCGGATCCTGGTTCACCAGCGTGCTGCCGCACCTGCTGGTCCCGGAGCTGCACGAGGCGCTGGTGTCCACGAGCGCGCGGCGCGTGGTGGTGCTCAACCTCGTCCCACAACCGGGCGAAACGGCGGGTTTCTCCCCGGAGCAACATCTCGACGTACTCTCGCAGCACGCACCGCGGTTGTCCGTGGACGCCGTCCTCGCGGACGCCGGATCGGTGCCGACACCTGATCGGCTTCGTGCTGCGGCGACCGGGCTGGGTGCGCAAACTCTGCTCGACACTGTCGCCTCGCCCGCCGCGCCGGGCAGGCACGACCCGGAGGCGCTCGCGGCGAGCCTGGCGGCCGCGTTGGAGAGGAGGAGTGACCGGTGGCGATGACCGCGGCGGTCAAAGACGAACTGAGCCGGTTGCCGGTGACCAAGACCTGCTGCCGCAGATCCGAGGTCTCCTCACTGCTGCGGTTCGCGGGCGGGCTGCACATCGTCGGCGGCCGGGTCGTGGTGGAAGCCGAGCTGGACAGCGGTTCCTCGGCGCGCAGGCTGCGCAAGGAGGTGCACGAGCTGTTCGGGCACACCTCCGACGTGCACATGATCACGTCCGGTGGCCTGCGCAAGGGCACCCGCTACGTGGTGCGCGTCGTCAAGGACGGCGAGAGCCTCGCCCGCCAGACCGGGCTGCTGGACCCCCGCGGACGTCCGGTGCGCGGGCTGCCCGCGCACGTCGTCTCCGGCGGCTCCTGCGATTCCGAATCGGCCTGGCGCGGAGCTTTCCTCGCGCACGGCTCGCTCACCGAACCCGGCCGGTCCTCCGCGCTGGAGGTCACCTGCCCGGGACCGGAGGCGGCGCTCGCCCTGGTCGGCGCGGCCCGGCGGCTCGGCGTGCAGGCCAAGTCCCGCGAGGTCCGCGGCGCCGACCGCGTCGTGGTCCGCGACGGCGACGCCATCGGCGCGCTGCTGACCAAGCTCGGCGCGCACTCCAGCGTGCTGTCCTGGGAGGAGCGCCGGATGCGCCGGGAGGTGCGGGCCACCGCGAACCGGCTGGCGAACTTCGACGACGCGAACCTGCGCCGCTCGGCCCGCGCCGCGGTCGCCGCGGCCGCCCGCGTGCAGCGCGCGCTGGACCTGCTCGGCCCCACCGCGCCGGACCACCTGCTGGTGGCCGGGCGGCTGCGGCTCGCGCACCGGCAGGCGTCGCTGGAGGAGCTCGGCCAGCTCGCCGACCCGCCGATGACCAAGGACGCGGTGGCCGGCCGGATCCGCCGCCTGCTGGCGATGGCCGACAAGCGGGCCCGGGAGCTCAACCTCCCCGACACCGAATCCGCGGTCACCTCGGAACTGCTCGAAGCCGAGGTGTGACGGCCGCGCGGATCACCGGTTGTAGACGGCGATGTAGTCGACGAGCATCGGGTGCCCCGGCTCCGTCGCGTCGGTCGGCGTGGTGATCCCGGAGTTCTTGTCCGGGAACTGGCCGCCGACCGCGACGTTGAGCAGCACGAAGTACCCGTCGTGCTCGGTCATGCTCCGCCACGCCGCGGCGTCCACATCGGACTCGCGCACCGAGTGGTACTGCTGCCCGTCCACGTACCAGCGCAGCTCCTCGACCTCGCCGCTGCGGTCCCACTCGAACCGGTAGGTGTGGAACGCCTCCTGGCAGGTGCTGTCCGGGCACTCCCGGCTCGCGGCCAGGCCGTCGGTCTCGTCGCAGGAACCGCCGGGGGAGACGTCGCAGTGCAGCACGCCGTACACGCGGTTCTCGGCGTTGACGTTCTCCATGATGTCGAACTCGCCGATGGTGGGCCAGCTCCACAGGTCCTCGCGGTACGGCGAGCCCAGCGCCCAGAACGCGGGCCAGTAGCCCAGCGCCCCGTCCGCGGCCACGTCCGGCATCCGGATGCGGCCCTCGATGCGCAGCACGCCGCCCTCGGCGGCCTTGAAGTCGCCGCGCCGCGTCTCGATCCGCGACGAGGTCCAGGCCCCGGACTCGTCCCGGCGCGGGGTGATCGCCAGGTTGCCGTCGCCGTCCTGCTGCAGGTTCTCCGGATCGGCGGTGTAGGTCTGCACCTCGCCGGTGCCCCAGCCGTCCGGTCCGCCCGGGTAGCCGCGGCCGGTGTCGACCTGCCAGTCGTCGCCGGGGGCGGCACCCGCCGCGCCGGTGAAGTCGTCGCCGAAGGTCAGCGTCCAGCCCTCGTCCGGCGGCGGGACGTCGGCCCCGGCCGGGGCGGTGACCAGACCGGTCAGGCCGATCCCCGCGGCGAGCGCGGCCGCGGCCAGCCGGCCGCGCCCGCGCGGAGCCGTCCCCGTCGTCGTCCGGTTCCGTGATCTTCCGGGCAGCGCCATCGCGCAGTCCTCCCTCGGGTCGGGCCCGGCCGGGCGCCGGGCCTCGCCGGCCACCGCGCTCCGCCCGGCCCCGCCGCGGAGGCGGTACCGGTGCAGAGACGTCGATCACGACCGACCAGCACATTCTTGAGAGCGCTCTCACGGCGGTCAACCGGCGGATGCAGCACGTAGGGGCACCCGAAAGGCAGACATCGCGGCACGAGCGGGTGATCATCGGTCGCGCCGGGGCGAGCTGCGCCATGATTGTTCCGGAAGGCGCGCGCCCGGTCGTCTGCGCAGTTGGCGCGGACAGATAGGGTGCTGAGGAGTCCATCAACCGCTCACCCGTCGCGTCGAGGCGGCAGGGTCAGTCACGAGGAGATAGGCGTGACCGTTCGCGTAGGGATCAACGGCTTCGGCCGCATCGGGCGGAACTTCTGGCGGGCCGCGACCGCCAGCGACCACGACATCGAGATCGTGGCCGCCAACGACCTGGGCGATGTCGCGACGATGGCCCACCTGCTCAAGTACGACAGCGTCCTCGGGCGCCTCGAGCAGGACGTCAAGGTCACCGACGAGGGCATCGAGGTGGGCGGCAAGCAGATCAAGATCCTGGCCGAGCGCGACCCGGGCAAGCTGCCCTGGGGCGACCTGGGCGTGGACGTGGTCGTCGAGTCCACCGGCTTCTTCACCAACGCCGCGGACGCCCGCAAGCACGTCGACGAGGGCGGCGCCAAGAAGGTCGTCATCTCCGCGCCCGCCAAGGGCGAGGACCTGACCGTGGTGCTGGGCGTCAACGACGACAAGTACGACGGCTCGCAGACGATCATCTCGAACGCGTCCTGCACCACGAACTGCCTGGCCCCCATGGTCAAGGTGCTCGACGACACGTTCGGCATCCAGCGCGGTCTGATGACCACGGTGCACGCCTACACCGCGGACCAGAACCTGCAGGACGGCCCGCACAAGGACCTGCGCCGCGCCCGGGGTGCCGCGATCAACGTGGTGCCGACCAGCACCGGTGCGGCCAAGGCCATCGGCCTGGTGCTGCCGGAGCTCAACGGCAAGCTCGACGGCTACGCGATGCGCGTGCCGGTGCCGACCGGTTCGGTCACCGACCTCACCGCGACCGTGGGCAAGGAGACCTCCGTCGAAGAGGTCAACGCCGCGTTCCGCGCCGCCGCCGGCGAGGGCAAGCTCAAGGGCGTGCTGCGCTACAGCGAGGACCCGATCGTCTCCAGCGACATCGTGACCGACCCGGCCTCCACGGTCTTCGACGCGCCGCTGACCAAGGTCATCGGCGACCAGGTCAAGATCGTCGGGTGGTACGACAACGAGTGGGGCTACTCCAACCGCCTCGCCGACCTTTCCGCCTTGATCGGTTCTAAGCTGTCCTGACGGGCTCGTTCTGCTCTGAGCTCGGGTAGCGGAACCTCAGGTGTCCTCTCGCTGCGGGATCTTTTTCCCAAGTGGCTCCGCCACGAGGGAAAAAGCCGTCCTCGCGAGAGGCCACCTGAGAACCCGCGGGTGGTCCGGCTGCGTGCGTGGTCGCTGCTCAGCGGCTTCGCCGCTGACCGGACGATGGTCGGCCGGGGAGCGGACGCTCGGGCGGCGGGCTCACGAGTTCGGGCTGTCGGAAGCTTGTTGAAGGTCCCGCATGAGCCGTGCTCGTGCGGGCCTTCTCTTTCATGTGAGGAGCAGACGTGAAGAACCTCGACGATCTGCTGTCCGAAGGAGTTCGGGGGCGTCGCGTGCTGGTGCGCGCCGACCTCAACGTTCCGCTGGACGGCGACGAGATCACCGACGACGGCCGGGTGCGGGCCTCGCTGCCGACGATCGAGAAGCTGACCGGGGCCGGTGCGCGCGTCGTCGTCACCGCCCACCTCGGCCGCCCGAAGGGCGAGCCGGACCCGCAGTTCTCGCTGGTACCGGTGGCGCGCAGGCTCGGTGAGCTGCTGGGCGCCGAGGTGGCGGTGGCCGGTGACGTGACCGGGGACTCCGCCCGCTCCGTGGTGGAGGGGCTGGCCGACGGTTCGGTGGCGCTGCTGGAGAACGTGCGGTTCGACCCGCGCGAGACCAGCAAGGACGACGCCGAGCGCGGCGCGTTCGCCCGCGAGCTGGCCGAGCTGGTCGGCGACGGCGCGGCGTTCGTCTCCGACGGCTTCGGCGTGGTGCACCGCAAGCAGGCCTCCGTCTACGACGTGGCGAAGCTGCTGCCGGGCTACGCGGGCGGACTGGTGCTGTCCGAAGTGGACGTGCTGCGCACCCTCGTCGGCGACCCGCGACGGCCCTACGTGGTGGTGCTCGGCGGGTCCAAGGTCTCCGACAAGTTCGGCGTGATCGAGGCACTGCTGCCGAAGGTCGACAAGCTGCTCATCGGCGGCGGCATGGCCTACACCTTCCTGGCCGCGCAAGGCCACCAGGTCGGGTCGTCGCTGCTGCAGAACGACCAGCTCGACGCCACCCGCGAACTGCTCGCGGAGCACGGCGACAAGCTGGTGCTGCCCGTCGACGTGGTCGTCGCCGACGCGTTCGCCGCCGACGCGAACACGCGGGTCGTCGAGGCCGACGCCATCCCCGAGGGGTGGATGGGCCTGGACATCGGGCCGCGCAGCGTCGAGCTGTTCGCCGACGCCCTGCGCACCGCGGGCACCGTGTTCTGGAACGGCCCCGCCGGCGTCTTCGAGTTCGAGGCGTTCGCCGCGGGCACCCGGGGCGTCGCGCAGGCCATCGTCGACTCCGACGCGTTCAGCGTCGTCGGTGGCGGCGACTCCGCGGCCGCGGTCCGCACCCTCGGCCTGCCCGAGGACGGGTTCTCGCACATCTCCACCGGTGGCGGCGCTTCGCTGGAATTCCTCGAAGGCAAGGACCTGCCGGGTGTCGCGGTCCTCGAAGGCGAAGCCTGACCGCCCGAACCGTCGAGCGTGGTGACTAGCGGCTCCGCCGCAGGAAAGGACTCCGCATGGCCAGGACTCCGCTGATCGCGGGCAACTGGAAGATGAACCTGAACCACCTGGAAGCGATCGCCCTGGTGCAGAAGGTCGCCTTCGCGCTGCCCGAGAAGTACTTCGCGAAGGTCGAGGTGGCGGTCATCCCGCCGTTCACCGACATCCGGAGCGTGCAGACCCTGATCGACGGCGACAAGCTGCTGCTCAAGCACGGCGCGCAGGACGTCTCCGAGCACGACTCCGGCGCCTACACCGGTGACGTGTCCGGCCCGATGCTCGCCAAGCTCGGGTGCAGCTACGTGGTCGTCGGGCACTCCGAGCGCCGCGAGTACCACGCGGAGACCGACGAGGTCGTCGGCCGCAAGGTGCGGGCCACGCTGAAGAACGGCATGTCGCCGATCCTCTGCGTCGGCGAGCAGCTCGACGTCCGTGAATCCGGCGGGCACGTCGAGCACTGCACCACCCAGCTGATCAACGCGCTGAAGGGCCTCAAGGCGGAGCAGGTCCGCTCCGTCGTGGTCGCCTACGAACCGGTGTGGGCCATCGGCACCGGCAAGGTCGCCACCGCCGACGACGCGCAGGAGGTGTGCGCGGCGCTGCGCGCGGCGCTGGCCGAGAAGTACGGCAAGGAGATCGCCGACGAGGTGCGGGTGCTCTACGGCGGCTCGGTCAAGTCCAGCAACATCGGTGAGCTGATCGCGCAGACCGACGTGGACGGCGCGCTCGTCGGCGGTGCGAGCCTCAACGGCGACGAGTTCACCAAGCTCAGTGCGATGGCGGCGGGCGGCCCGCTGCCCTGATGCTCCGGCCGGTCCGCACGGGCCGGCCCGGCGAGCGCCCCGGCCGCGTGACCTCGTCGGCGGGGGCGGTGCACCCACCGACCGCGGTGGAACACCGGCGCTAAGGCGGACGGCGGTCCACCGGACGAACGCCAACCGGTACTCTCGGTGGCGAACCGCTGTGTGAACGAGGACGTGATGAATCTAATCCTGCAGATCGGCCTGATCCTGACGAGCGTGCTGCTGGTGCTGCTGGTCCTGCTGCACCGGGCCAAGGGCGGCGGGCTCTCCTCGCTCTTCGGCGGTGGCATGCAGTCGAGCCTGTCGGGTTCCAGCGTGGCGGAGAAGAACCTCGACCGGATCACGATCGTGGTCATCGCGGTCTGGGTGATCTGCATCATCGGTACCGGGCTGCTGATCAAGATCGGTTGACGGTCCGGCGAGCTGGCAGCGGTTGACCAACAGCGGCCGGCCGGTGCGGCCGGTCCTCCGTGCGGCTTGGTGGGTGAGAGTGCATGACTGGCGGTAACGCGATCCGAGGCACGCGCGTCGGCGCGGGCCCGATGGGCGAGTCGGAGCGGGGCGAGTCGGCACCGCGCAGGCGGGTCGACTACTGGTGCGCCAACGGCCACCACACGCGGCCGTTCTTCTCGATGGACGCCGAGGTGCCGGACCAGTGGGACTGCCCCCGCTGCGGGCTGCCCGCGGGCCAGGACGAGCAGAACCCGCCG